>JAYWCY010000380.1:0-2916 GCA_043780175.1 Chitinophagales bacterium | reverse complement strand
CCTTTGCTGAACGTGTGATGGACCTAGCGATAAGTACTGCTATGAAAGGACAGAAGATTTAGTCAATTGTTGCTTTAATTTCAGGGTAGGTTCTTCAATCAGAGTTTGAATCAAATTTTTATCTTCCATAGTTAAAGCTAATTGCAAGGCTTGCATCGCTTGAGCTGTACTAGTAATTTCGTCTTTATTTATTAAATCAGTATTCTTTGTTAAGAATTTTTCAGTCACTTCGAGTATTTGTTCGCCTTCTGTTCTAGCTTCAACCAATGCTCTTATAGTAATATCCTCTTTGGCATTGGTAATACTATCAAGCAGTATTTTTTCAACCTCTTCATCTGTAATGCCAAATTGAGATTTCACTTCTATACTTTGTTCTACACCACTTCTTAATTCCTTGGCTTTTACTACCAAAATACCATCAGCATTTATTAAAAAACTCACCTCAACTTTAGGCATACCAGCAGGCATACCAGGAATGCCAGTTAAATTAAATTCTGCTAATAGGCGGTTGTCTTTAACCAAATCTCTTTCACCTTGAAAAACAGAAATACGCATACCACCTTGCCCATCTTTATGTGTGGTGTATTGTCTGCCCACTTTTGTAGGAATTTTAGAATTACGGGGAATTAATACATCCATCAATCCGCCCATGGTTTCAATACCAAGGCTTAATGGCGTAATATCTAGCAGCAAGAAATCTTTGTTATTACCTGCTAAAATATCTGCCTGAATTGCCGCACCTAAAGCGACCACTTCATCAGGATTTACTGTATCATTTACTGACTTACCAAAAAAAGTTGCTACTGCATTTTTAACAGCGGGTACTCTAGTACTACCACCCACCATTACAATAGTATCAATATCATTAATAACCAGTTCCGCATCTTTTAAAGCAGCTTTACAGCTATCTACTGTTTTATCAATTAAAGGCTGTATTAAGGCTTCAAATTCGGTTTTAGTAATACTTAATGTATCACCATTTACTTCGGTCGAAAAACTATTATTATTACTTAAATGCTTTTTAGCTTCTTCAGCTTTTAAACGCAATGTTTGAGATAGTTGTTTGTTCTTTTGCAGGGCCTCTTGTTTAATACCCAACTGCTGTAACCAATGCTGTACAAGGGTTCTATCAAAATCATCACCACCCAAATAGGTATCGCCATTAGTACTTAATACTTCAAAGATACCATTGGTAATTCTTAAAATTGACACATCAAAAGTGCCACCACCTAAGTCGTAAACTGCAATGGTTTTCTCTTCATCTTTTGCTAAGCCTAAACCATATGCTAAGCTGGCAGCAGTTGGCTCGTTTACAATGCGCAACACATCTAAACCAGCTAATTTACCAGCATCTCTTGTAGCTTGTCGTTGTGCATCATTGAAATACGCAGGTACAGTAATTACCGCTTTTGTAACAGGCGTTTTAAGTATATGTTCTGCTCGCTGCTTCAACTCTTTTAAAATAAATGACGATAGTTCTATTGGTGAATAAAAAGTATTGCCAACCTGTACTTTTACCAAACTTTCTGTATTATCGTCTATTACTTTATATGTGAAAAATTCTGCATTATTCTTTACATCATTGAAGCTTTTACCCATCAAACGCTTGGCACTAAAAATGGTATTTTGTGGTTCGGTTTCTAAAAACACTTTCGCTTCCTCGCCAACTGTTGGGTTGCCTAATGTATCAAAATGCACAATACTTGGCACTAGGCTACTAGTATTAAATTCCTTTAGAGCAATAGGCTGTTTCGTTTCTGGATGAATAATAGCTACCAAACTATTAGTGGTTCCTAAATCAATACCCACAATCATTTCTGCTTGTTGTAAACTACCAGTTGCAATATTTATAGAAATCTTAGCCATATATGTTTGTAATAATAAGGATATTTTAATGGCGAATAGCCATCAAAGGGTTGCAAAAATAAGTGTATGACAGCTTGTTCAATTGCGAAAGAAGAAAGGAATTAAGAATTGATTGAAACACTGCTATTAAGAATCAAGAAAAAGACAATGACCATCCCATTTTTACACTTTAATAGTATGAAAAGATATATATTTAAAAACAATTAAAAGTAATAGGTATTCAATCATTTTATTTCTATACTATTTTTTTTAGCTTAAAAATGTATTGAATTTAATTATTTAAATCTGTGTAATAACGTAATTTTAAACTAATAATAGCATTAAAAAAGTTGCAAAAAAAAAATTATACATTATTTTGAAAAATCAAAGCAAATATCCTATGTTTGAAAAATCTTATAACCAAAAAACTAAAAGATGAAAAAACTGCTAAAAACAGCTCTCCTTGTTGTTGCATTTGCAATGGCAACCACAAACACAACAAACGCTGCATTTAAAGTAGCAAAAGCAACAACACAAGCTGTAGCCACTGTAGGTACATCAAACTCAACTAACACAGTATTAACTACAAGAGCCGCTAAAAAGGAGCTGAAAGCTAGTTTACAATCCAAAAACAATGCAGGTGGTTTGAGGAAAAGTAAAATTGCTGCTGCTTTATTGGCACTCTTTTTAGGTGGGTTTGGCGTTCACAGTTTTTACATGGGTCAAACTACAAAGGGCTTTGCACAATTGGGTGGAACAGTATTGGGTTTGGTATTATTAATTTCAGGTCTTGCAGGGTATGTATCTGGTGCAGGTGCCGCATTCCCAACATTGGCTCTAGTTGGCTATTTACTGGTTTTAGGCGTTAGTATTTGGGCATTTGTTGATTTCATCCGCATCCTTACTGGTGGTTTAGAGCCAGAAAGCGGATTTGATAGCTAGTTGCTTGTAACATTCGCATTATTTAAAAGAGGCCGTATGTTTACTGCCTCTTTTTTTACTATTACAATACAGTCTTAATTATTTTATTATATTAATTTTTCTTTAATGCTAAAGCGAAGCAACATTTTA
>JAYWCY010000379.1:0-4973 GCA_043780175.1 Chitinophagales bacterium | reverse complement strand
GGATACCATTGATCCCAACAAATCAGCACACCAATTTTAGCAAATTTGGTTTCAAATATTCTATAACCAGTATCACCTGGTGTAAAGTAAAATTTCTCGTAAAATCCAGGATCATCTGGTATATGCATCTTGCGATATTTACCCAAATACGTACCATCAGCATCAATAACTGCGGTGGTATTGTGGTACAAACCTTGGGCTCTTTTCTCAAATAAAGAAGCAATAATAACCACGCCTAATTCTTTAGCCACTGGGCTCAATGCATCGGTTGAATGACCAGGAATAACTTCTGCCAATAAAAAATTATCATGGTCTTCTACATCGCAGAAATATAATGAGGTAAACAACTCTTGTAAACAAATTATTTGTGCGCCTTTGGCTGCTGCCACACGAATTTGTGCTATGGCTTTAGCCAAATTTTCGGCTTTATCAGCAGTACAAGTAGTTTGTACTGTACCAATTTTTACTATCGACATACTTAAAATTTTCGCCGCAAAAATACTATTTAAACGGTGGATGTAAGGTTACTATTTGTGAAAATTATGGTTTGCCAGTAAGGCGCAATGCAGGTACTTTTGCCAAAAACCTAAATATGGCAATTGATGAATCGGTAAACCCATGGCAAATTGTAGACGCATCAGTTGCTTACGATAATCCATGGTTACAAGTGATTCACCATACCGTTATTAACCCAAGCGGTGGCAAAGGCATTTATGGCAAAGTGCATTTTAAAAATAAAGCCATTGGTGTGGTAGCGGTTGATGCTGATAAAAATACCTATTTGGTAGGTCAATATCGCTTTCCAATTAATAAGTACAGTTGGGAAATTCCAGAAGGTGGTTGCCCGGAACATACCGATTCGCTAGAAACAGCTAAACGTGAATTGCTAGAAGAAACAGGGTTAAAAGCCAGCAATTGGTTGCAACTTGGTAGTAGTTATTTATCCAATTCGGTTAGTGATGAATATGCTGAATATTTTTTAGCTACAGGTTTAACGCAACATCAAGCAGAACCAGAAGACACTGAGCAATTGGTTTTACAAAAACTACCCCTAGAAAACGTATTTGCAATGGTAGATAATGGTACAATTACTGATACGTTGTCTATTTTAGCTTTGCAAAAGTTGCAATTGCTAATGCTGCAAGGAAAGGTAGAATTTTAGTTATGAATTATAAGTTATGAGTTACACCCTAATTCGTGTAATTGCCTTCAAATTCGTGTAAGAAATTCGTGTAATTGTTTTAATAATTAGTGTAATAAGATATGTCAAAACAAGAATCCTTAATCATTGGTCGTCAGCCGTTAATAGAAGCATTGCAAAGTGGCCGTGCAATTGATAAAATTTTGGTACAAACAAATGCCAATGGCGAAGTGCTATCGCAAATTAGAGCTTTGAGCAAAGAGTTTAATATTCCCATGCAAATGGTGCCTGCTGAAAAGCTGAATTATATGACTAAGGCCAATCACCAAGGCGTAATTGCATTAGCTGCTTTGGTTGAATATAAAGACCTGCAAACGGTAATAAACGAAGTGGCAGAAAAGGGCGAAAAGCCATTATTTGTTATGCTAGATGGCATTACCGATGTGCGCAATATTGGCGCCATTGCTCGAAGTGCGTATTGCTGCGGTAGTCAGGCCATTATTATACCCGATAAAGGTGTGGGTGCACTTAACGAAGAAGCCATGAAAAGCAGTGCTGGCGCATTAGAACACATGAATATTATTCGTGTTAATAGTTTAATTAAAGCCGTTGACACCTTGCACGAACATGGTATTTTGGTATTTACCAGTGATATGAAGGCACCTAAAAAAGTGTACGAACTAGCTTTAACCGAGCCTTGTTGCATTATTATGGGCAACGAAGAAAAAGGTGTGCAAACCTTTTTAGCTAAGGCGGCCGATGAATATTTTACCATACCAATGGCTACAAAATTCGATTCGTTTAATGTATCCGTAGCCACCGGTATTATTTTGTACGAAGCCATGAAACAGCGAATGTAAGTTACTTTATTGCATTATTTTTTCTTCTGGTTACCAGCTTTTGTAATTCTTTTCTTCTTCTGTTGTGTCACTCACTTGTACGTTCAAAACTTTGTTGGGCTTTTATCAAAGCGTATTGGTTTCACACAAAGCAACTAAGGATACCAAGTACACAAATTAATTTACATAACCCAAGGGTTAATATTGTCTACCTTAATGTGTTTACTGTATTTTAAATAATAGGGCAATATTAAAAAGTGATACAGCAGCATCAAGAAATGGAATGTCACCGCTTGAAAATGGTTGGTCATTACTCAAAAATGAGTGAAGGGCATCATAAAATGGTAAGGCGGTACAAAAAAATGATTCAGGGGCATCAAAAAATGGATAAGGGTTACCAATCAAACAAAATTTATAACTTATAACTCATAATTCATAACTCATAAAGTGCAATTTCAAGCCAACATTACTATTAAACCGCTTCAACCAAGCATTACTTACCACGATAAGTTATTGCTCATTGGTTCGTGCTTTACCGAGCATATTGGTAACTTTTTAATGGATGTAAAGTTTAAAGTGCTACAAAATCCCAATGGCATTCTGTTTGACCCGATAAGTGTGTGCAATAGTCTCACATCGTACATACAAAACAAGCAATATACCGCTGATGATTTAGTGTATCTCAATGAGGCTTGGCACAGTTGGCAGCATCACAGTCGCTTTTCCGGTATTAATAAAGATGAAGTTTTAAAAAATATTAATCAATCACAACAAACAGCGCATCAGTTTTTAAAAGAAACCGATTGGTTGGTAATTACACTTGGGTCTTCTTTCGTGTACAAATTGCTAGATAATTCTCCCCTCCCTTTTGGGCGAGGGGCAGGGGGTGGGGCGCCTGTTGCCAATTGCCACAAAGCACCTGCACAAACGTTTCAGAAACATCTGTCAACTATTGAAGAAACAGTAGTGGCTTTAGACACGGTTTTGTACCAATTGTTTCAGTTTAATCCTGATTTAAAAGTGTTGTTTACAATCAGCCCTGTAAGGCATTTGCGTGATGGTGTGGTAGATAATAATCGCAGCAAAGCAAGGCTGATAGAAGCTGTGCATCACTTAGTAAATAAGTTTGACAAGTTGTATTATTTTCCTGCCTATGAGTTGGTGGTAGATGTATTGCGTGACTATCGTTTTTTTGATATTGATTTGGCGCATCCTAATTATGCGGCCACACAATTTGTGCTAGAGCATTTTGCGGAAAGCTGCATGAATAAAGACACACAGCAATTAATGGATGAGATTAAGAAATTGGTAATAGCTCGTAACCACAAGCCATTTAATCCAACCTCTAATCAGCATCAACAATTTTTAAAAGCCCAATTGCAAAAAGCCAAAGCACTAAAAACGCTATATCCTTATTTAGATTTCGAGCAGGAGTTATTGTATTTCACGAATTAATAAACAATTGAACGAATTACACAAATTGATTGCTCCTGAATTATTTAAACTTTTAAACCCAAAAATATAAACTTCAAACCCAAAACTAAAAACTAATGAATTCTATCACCTCTCACTTCTAGTTCTTTCATTATTGTTACTTCATAATCTAGCCATTCTTTCCAGCGTAAGCGTACTTTTTCTTTGTCGATATAGGTTTCAGCAAGCTCTATAAATAAGGTGTAATGGCCGGCTTCACTTTCCATAAAGCGGCGGTAGAAATTACGCATATATTCATCGTTTAAGCCTTCGCTTAAGCGTTTAAAACGTTCGCAACTTCTTGCCTCTATTAACGCCATGGTCAATAATTGGTCAAGTAATCTATCCTCTTCGTGGCCACCATTTTTTTGAAACTTCATTAATTGGTTGGCGTATTCGTCTCTACGTTGCTTGCCTAATTGTAGGTTACGTTTTTTTAGTTCATTTAATACCAATCTAAAATGCCCCCATTCTTCTGTAACAATGGGCGCTAAATCGGCTACCAATTTTTCTAAATGCGAGTAGCGTTGTATGTACGAAATGCAAGTCAGGGCAGCTTTCTGTTCGCAATAAGCATGGTCGGTTAATATGGCTTCTAAATCTAGCGAAGCCAAATCTACCCAACGAGGATCGGTTGGCAATTGTAAGCCTAAAATATTTTTTACGTCTTCTGTGTGCGTCAAGGTTTTGCTATTAAATAGATTAAGAAGATATTTACCACTGCAAATATGAACGAAACATTTTTAGAAAAGAAATTGGATGAACGCAGGCAGCAAAATGCTTTTAGAACTTTACGCCTGCCAAGTGGCAAAATTGATTTTTGCAGTAATGATTATTTGGGGCTAGCAAAGCCGTCGACCGTCGACAGTCAAACGTTAAACCAGCAACTTGCCACAGGTTCAACAGGCTCTCGTTTGTTAGCTGGTAATTATGAGTTAATAGAAACGGTGGAACAACAAATTGCCACCTTTCATCAGAGCGAAGCGGCATTAATATTTAATTCTGGTTATGATGCAAATATTGGATTACTATCTAGCATACCACAAAAAGGGGATACTATTTTATACGATTTTTTAAGCCATGCATCTATACGTGATGGCATTAGATTATCTAAGGCGCAATCTTTTACTTTTTTACATAACGATTTAACAGATTTAGAAAGAAGATTACAACAAGCGAGTGGTAATATTTTTGTAGTTACAGAATCGGTTTTTAGTATGGATGGCGATATCTGTCCTTTGCCAGAAATAGTAATATTATGCCTACAATACCATGCCCACTTAATAGTTGATGAAGCACATGCAACAGGAGTCGTTGGTAATAAGGGTGAAGGCTTAGTACAGCACTTGGATTTACAAGAAAAAGTGTTTGCAAGGGTACACACATTTGGTAAAGCCTGTGGCTGCCATGGTGCGGTGGTATTGGGTTCTCGTGTATTAAGAGATTATCTTATCAATTTTGCACGCAGCTTTATTTACTCTACAGCATTACCGCCACATGCAGTAGCTGCTATTCAAAAA
>JAYWCY010000378.1:0-2679 GCA_043780175.1 Chitinophagales bacterium | reverse complement strand
TTTAAAGGAATGGTTGTGTTATTGAGCTATTTTAATTAAAAATATTTATTATTCCTTTTTAAGAAGTCAGGTCTAGTACAAGTTATAGAAACACCATATTGTTTGTTATAAACTCTATACTGCTTTTGCAAATTCTCTTTACCTATAATTTTTAATTCTTTAAAGGAGGCATCATTAATAAAAGCAAGCAATCCCCAAAAATCATCATTAGATTTAAGTGGTTTATTGTTTAATATGTATTGAACAGAAGAGTCGCTTTGTGGTGTAGGAAAAAGTGTTGAATACTCATTAGATTTTGTTCCAAAGTATTTCCAACCTCTATTTTTTGCAAATATTTTTGTTTCTAAATATATAACACCAGCCTTAGCTTTTTGTCCAAACATTCTAATTGCGGTTGTGTCTTCATAAAAACTGCCTGCAGTGAAGTCACACCAGCAATATTTTTTTAATTCTTTTTTTTTAATTTGAACACTGTCAATGTAAAACCAAGCTTCTTCCGAAAATTTATTAGCCTTTGCAAGTATAGAAGATTGCCCTGAAATATTTGCCGAGTAAAAACAAAAGCTGAGAAAAATAATAAATTTCATATATTTTTTGTGCAGTAAAAATAGAAAATACTTTGTATAATATGGATTGTAATATTTTCTCTATCCAATATGTATTACAAATTAGTTTAAATCTGATACCTACAAAAAGGCCCCACCAAAATGATGAGGCTTGTATTAAACTTTGTTATTGCTATTTTAAAGTAGAAAAATCGATATTGATATACTTAAGGGCATCGGCTGCGGTAAGGTCTGCAGGTGTCATTAAAACAACAGAATAAATTTTGCCATTACCTAATACAACATTTGTTTTAGATGAAAGCGTAGCAGAATCGTTAAACACATTAATGTTGTAAGTGCCTGCGGCTACTTGCTTAAAGGTGGTATATGTATCATACGATAAATGGTCTAAAAAGTTGCGATTGGAATAATCTAACTGATCTAAACCTACACTTACCACGCGTACTTTTACATAATTAAAATAAGCTTGGGTTCTAAAATCTAGTACCCTTATACCAGCTTTGCCAGCAGCAGGTGTGGTTAAATCATCTGTTACAATAGAAATACGCCAATTATAACCAACACGATATATAAAACAAGAATAGTATTTATCGGCTAATACATCAGCATAGACATCAATGATAGTGCTGCCGCCAAATGTTACTTTAATATTGGTACTGCCAGCTGCTACTTGCTTGTAGGCTGTAGAATAGTAAAGGGCTACATCGCCTTGGCCTACGCCACCAAGGGTTACGTTTACATTGCCATAATCCATCACATTATAAAAGCGAATGTTGGCATTGCCATTAGTGCTACCAGTACCGTTGCTTGTGCCGGTGCCAGTACCAGTACTTGTAGACGTTGAATCTACCACTTTACTACAAGCAGTAAAGCCTATCAGTAATATTAGTAAGGGTTGTATTAGTCTTTTCATATATAAATTATTTAGCTGGTACAGTTACAGTAGTGGTAGCAGTATTAGGACAATTGGCATTTGATGTAGCTACTAATTTAACTGTGTAAGTGGTTGCCACTGAGGTTTGCGTATAGGTGTGAATATTAAAAGCATTGGCACCAGTCGTACCATCACCATAATCCCAAGCAAAAGAAGTAATAGTGCCATGTGGTACAGATGAGGTGCTGTTAAAAGCCCAGGCGCTGCCAGAGGCATTACTTTGTTGTACAGAAATAGAGGCTACAGGGGTTACATCTTGTCCAAAAGAGGTTACAGGCTGCAACACTTTGTACAACTGTGCATTATTTAAAGTAATAATTAATGTCACATTGTACGAGTTTGGAAAGGTGTAACTTTTGCTAATGGGATTGCCCGTACCGCCAATACCATCCCCAAAATCCCATGTGTACACCGCTCCTGATGGTACACCAGTAGTTGGACCATTAAATGTAAATATCTCGTTACTTGGTCGGCAAGGGCTAGTGCTAGTGTACGTAAAACCACCACTTATGGTATAGCCTGCGGGTACATTAATGGTTTGTGTTTTGGTAGCTATACAGCCAGCATCGCTGGTAATAGTAAGCTTTGCAGTAAAGTTTTGGCTAGCAGCTATTTGTGTGTATGTATGTGTACTAAAACTGCCGGTACCACTAGCGCCATCACCATAATCCCACACATAAGATGTAATAGCACCCTTAGCTAAACTACTTGTACTATTAAATGAGTAATAATTGCCTGCTGTGGTAGCATTGGTTTGCTGAGCATAAAACGAGGCTACTGGTGTAACCCCTTGTCCTACAGCTGTCACTGCAAGGGTAGATTGCCCTAAAATTTGGCTATTATTTTTTACTTTTACCAATACCGTGTACGAGCCAGCTACATTGTAAGTATTAGTGGTACTTGCACCTGCGCCAGAATTACCATCACCAAAAAACCACTCGTAAGTTGAGCCACTAGGTGCACCTGCTGCAATACAATTAAATGTAAATATTTCGTTACTTGGTGCACACGGTGCAGTAGTAGTGTATGAAATGGTAATGCTACCAATACTTCCAGAACTAGTGCCACCACTACCAGAACTACCACCCGGTGCAGCTGATGCATTAGCAGGTACGGTAACAATTTTACTGGTGGTAGCTGTACAACCACTTATGGCGCTAGCAACAGTTAGCTTAACGG
>JAYWCY010000377.1:0-5771 GCA_043780175.1 Chitinophagales bacterium | reverse complement strand
ATATCTATTAGATGTCCAACCAATTAATCGATCAAAACTATTCTGCTTTGTAGATTAGTAGAATAGTCTAAAACATCTTTAAGTTATATTGGAAAAGGCCATCCTAATTTAATAAAAATCCTAGACGAGTCCAGCGATTTTAAAACAATAATGTTGTTGACAAGGATACCTTAACCTAATTTGTCATCTAACATATTGAAAAACCGCACTACTTAGCGTTTAAAAAATCGGATATATGTGTATTTAAAAATTTAGCATCGGCAGGGTTACTTGCAGCGCCAGCTGTGTGCCCCCATAAAGATGGAATGGGCAACAATGTGCCGGTGCGCATAAAGCCAGCTTCATACCTAGCATCGCCCAGAGGAAAGTATAAATCCGTTTCAGAAGGCATATATAAAAAAGGCACTTTTATGGCCGCCAATGCTTTTTCTACATTGCCATCAAAGCCCGGCGTAGCACCAATATCGTGATGCTGCCAAGTGCGCATCTGCAAAATCAAATCGTTTGCATCTGCACCGGGTATAAAGTTGGTGCGGTATCGGTTTAGTACTTGCTCAAACGTAGTGCCTGCTGGTGTATTGGTTTTCCAAAGCTCCTTACGCCACCACTCTTGCGAGTACAACCAACCAGTCCACACTACCGAGAAGGCTTCAATACCTTTTTTGGGTGGTACGGTGTAGTCGCCATTCAGGAAAGCCTCATCAGCGGTTAAGGCTGCGATCTGCCCTTCTAGCCGCACTATACCATGACCGTAAGTTTTAGACGTGCCAGAAGTGGCTACAATTTTAGTTGCAAACGCTGGATAGCTGACTGCCCATTGAAACGCTTGCTGAGCCCCCATAGAAAACCCAATAATGGCTTGCAAATGGGTAATATGCAGCTCCTCTACTAGTAGTTGGTGCACTGCTGCTACATTATCACGGATAGTCATAATGGGGAAACGAGGACCATGAAATGGCTCGGGTGTATTGCTTGGCGAAGAACTACGACTATTACCAAACAATTCGGTAGCTACCAAAAATAATTTGGTGGTATCTAATACTTTGCCGGGGCCTATTAGCCATTCGTAGCCACGGTAGGTGGCCATATAGTGTGATGGTAGCAATACCACGTTATTTTTAGCGGCGTTTAAATGCCCATAAGTGCCATAAATAATATGCGCCGGAGGTAGAATAGTACCGCTTTCTGTTTTAAAATTAGCAATGATATACTCACTTTTAGTAGACTTAGATACGTCTTTGGTAGCTTGAGCCAATGCTTGCTGGCAGAACAACAATAGTAATAGCAGTAATTTCATACAATAAAGAAAGCTAAGTTTCAGTAGATAGCAAATACCATTTATCAATTACCAACCTAAAATATTGGTATTTGTAGGTTTTGTTTATTGCTTGGTTGATTAAGATGACTTTTTTAGTTAAACCAATAGTGCTGTTTAGATGAGCGTCTAAGTGTGTTAGTTGCTTACAATTTTTAGTGGTATTTTGTAATGAGAGATATGCTTTAGATAACAACTATTTATATTTAAGAAACAAAGGTGGTTGAGGCTAGTAAGCCTTACAAAAACATAAAGCGTGTATAAAAAAGGGGTTATAGCACTTGCTACAATTTAGTAATTTCAGTTTTAAATATAATAAACGATGATTTTATTGCCAAGTAACGCGCCAGCACAGGTGGGCTAAGCTGCTAAGCCTTGTTACAGACCTGCGGCAGTGAGTTCAAGTGTTAAATATTTGGCTATCTCCACAGCTTGTTCATAATTATAGAAATCTGTTATGACAATTTTCTCATCATTTTTCAAATTTAAATACAACACGTAGCGAATAAAACTTTTGGGATCTTTTTTAGACTCTATATAAAAAGAATTTATTTCAGAAAAATCGTATTGCTTGCTTCCGAGAATTTGTTTTATAAAATTTTTACTTTTGATGACGATCAATTTTTTTTTGATATCAAGGGTAATATAATTTACGTAGTTGAAATCTAACCATAAACAAAATATCACCGCAATGGATAATAAAATAATTTCATCTAATCTAGAATACTTATTTCTTAAATAGATAATTAGTATACCGAATATCAAGATATAATCAATAATCAAGTTGGAATTTATTGGAATAGTATTAATGCTAATTTTTTCATTTTCGAATCTAATTTTTTAATTATTAATTTTCTGATCTACCAAATAGTTCTTCAAATTTTTACTCATTCTGTGCCTTTAAATTATAAGGTGTAATATAACTGATGAATTGGTTGGGATAAAATAATTAGAACCAGCTTTTCAATTTGTTCCTCAAGCAAAGCGAAGAGCAGAAAGCTATATGAATAATAATATACTTAATTTTTTTTATATGTATTATTTAAGGTCATGCACTTGCTTTATTACTAATTCGAGATGCCGCAAGTGAATATCACCAAGTGCGATTTTTAGGGATTGCTGAATAAAGTATCCGAAAATATAAGCATGCGACAAAACGATGTTGCATAGTCGTACAAGATATGGTTAAAAGAATTACTTGTAATTGCCATCTAATTTTTTGATAAAGTAGATTTTTTTATTCTCTAAATAATTAACTTTTGAAGCGTTGGATGGATTGTTTTGTGGCTCAATGATAAAGTCGTTAGATATTTTGAATGTGTTATCTGATAAATGATTCATGATATCATTAGGATAAGCCAATAATAAACTGGTAAAGTGATACATGCTTTCGTAGCCTTTAAAAACCATATCGCTTGCACGTGCAAAATGTTTACTTCTGTAAGCCTGTGCAATACTTGTAATAACTGGCAGATTGCGTGGAAAATTATAAGAAGTGGTATACAACAAAGTAACACCATTGCAATCTGATCTGTCAAGCTCTTTCAAGCCATCCCAGGTAGGCATTCCTATAACTGTTGCTGCATAATTTTTATCGCTGCTGATGGCTTTTACCAGATTGATACCAAAGGCTTCGTTAAGGCTACCGCAAATAACAAGGTTTTGCCTAACGCTATCTAATTGGTCATTTAAATCGATACTTGTAAAACCATCATTTAATTCGATCGTTTTATATTTTAGCGGTAGTGCTGCTGTTTTTCTATTGCAGGTAGAAAAAGCTGAGTATAATAAATCTTCCAAAGCACCTTTACGCTTTACATATACAATATTATTAGTTGCATAGTTGCGTTGGATATACTTATGAATTTCTTCGATATGCGTTTTTAAAGCTGTATTGACTAGTACAAAAAATGGATTGTCGCTTACCCCACCATCATTGGGAAAGGTTGTAGAAATAAGTGGGATATTTCTATGTAAAGCAATATCAGCCAAAGGTTTGATATCATTACGATTATTAAAACAAGCAATCATCATTGCAATGTTTTCGAACTCTGGCTTGCGAATAATGGTGTAAATACTTTCGCTGGCTTTGCTGTCGTAAAATAACACTTCAACCGATTTGCCCTCGGCTTTTAAGCTGTCTACGGCCAACATCACACCACTGTAAAATTCTAAACCCGGCAATATGTTTTTAGGAAGATTGCTATTACCTAATTTATAATCATTACCATTAAATGCACTATCGATGTAGATAGGTGCAAACACAGCGACTTTTAGGGTTTGCTGCGCCTGTAATTGAATAGAGAAAAGTAACACGCATAATGAGATAATGAAACGATACATACTCTTCTATTTGATAGTTATTTAGGATTGCTTATTAAATAAACAAATTAGCTGACTATTCCCACTCAATAGTTGCAGGTGGTTTACTACTAATATCATATACCACACGATTGATACCACGCACATTATTAATAATTTCGTTAGAAATATTTGCCAAAAACTCATATGGTAAATGTGCCCAATCTGCCGTCATACCATCTACACTTGTGACAGCACGTAAAGCCACTGTAAATTCATAAGTTCTTTCATCGCCCATAACACCCACACTTTTTACAGGCAATAAAATAGTGCCAGCTTGCCAAACCTTATCGTACAAACCAGATTCTTTTAAAGCCTTGGTGTACAATGCATCTGCATCTTGTAATAGCTTCACTTTTTCTTCGGTTACTTCGCCCAAAATACGAATGGCTAAGCCTGGTCCTGGGAAAGGATGACGGTATAATAAATCGTAAGGAATACCTAATTCTAACCCTACTTTTCTTACTTCATCTTTAAATAATAAACGCAAAGGTTCTACCAAAGTAAGGTTCATTTCTGCAGGTAAACCACCCACATTGTGGTGCGATTTGATGGTAGCAGAAGGCCCATGCACGCTTAAGCTTTCAATCACATCTGGGTAAATAGTACCTTGACCTAAGAAGCTAGCACCATCAACTTTTAAGGCTTCATCGTGAAATACATCTATAAATAATTTGCCTATTACTTTACGCTTTTCTTCTGGGTCAGTTTTATCTTTTAATCCATCGTAAAATAGTTGTTTGGCATCAATACCTTTTACGTTTAGGTCTAGTTGTTTGTAAATGTCAAGCACTTGTTGAAATTCATCTTTGCGCAGCACACCATTATCTACAAAAATGCCATACAAATTTTTGCCAACGGCACGACTAACTAATGTTGCAGCCACTGTACTATCAACACCACCGCTTAATGCCATAATCACCTTACCATCACCAATTTGTGCTTTTAATTTAGCTACTGTTTCATTTATAAAAGAAGCTGGCGTCCAATTTTGCGTGCAACCACAAATACTTACTAAGAAGTTCTTAATCAACACTTTACCTTCGGTAGAGTGGTATACTTCTGGGTGAAATTGTAAACCGTATAATGGAAAACTATCAGTTGTTGTTTTTTTGAAAGCTGCTACCGGTATACTTTCTGTAGTGGCTAATATTTCAAAACCTTCTGGTAAAGCCACAATACTATCGCTATGACTCATCCAAACTTGCGAGTTAGGACTGATGCTTTTTAATAATACATCTTCACCATTTCTTGTTTGCAAAATAGCTCTACCGTATTCACGTTTATTGCTTTTATCTACACGCCCGCCAAACATTTTTGCTGTTAATTGTGCACCATAACAAACACCCAAAACAGGCACTTTATTAATAAATGCAGCAATATCTACCGAAGGAAAATGTTCGTCGTTAACACTGTAAGGCGAGCCACTTAAAATGATGCCTTTTAGATTTTCTTCTATTACGAAATTTTTATTGTAAGGGATAATTTCGCAGTACACATTTGCTTCTCTTACACATCTAGCTATTAACTGGGTAAACTGGCTTCCAAAATCGAGAATGAGTATTTTTTCGGTCATGCCGCGAAGGTAAATGAATCATTATAAAGGAAGAAGAAGAAAGTGAAAAGGGAAAAGTGAAAAAAGAATCTGTTTCCGAATTAACTAATTCTTACATTTATGAGGTACCACTATGGACAAACAAAAAGAAAAGAATATATGACATCTATATAAGTGATTAAAAATCATCTGATTTATAGCTACTTCATAGTAAAGCATGAAGCAATGTGCTTTTGATTTAGTGAGATACATTGAAATTTAGAATAAATGGAAAATAATACTGAGTTATTTGAAGCTTTTTTTCAAAAGGAGAAGATTTATTATCATGAGCAGTTACAAAGATTGAATAATGGCGAGAGGTACGCTTTTAACCTAGCTGCATTCTTTTTTGGAATGGCTTGAATGCTGTATCGTAAAATGTATGTTGAAGTCTTAGTGTTATTTGTAGTGCTATTTTTTGAAGGCTTCTTAGAACAACTTCTTATTGGCGATAATGGTCCGAAATTTATAAGTATTATTATCAACCTTGTTACTGCATTT
>JAYWCY010000376.1:0-2470 GCA_043780175.1 Chitinophagales bacterium | reverse complement strand
CTACTAACATGGTACTTAAATCTGCAGTCATTTTTATAAAAATCCCATCTTGGTTTCTACCACCTGCGTTTGCGCTACCATTGGTGGTTTGAAAAGCGTTAACAGTAGGAAAATCTGTAGACTGTGTACACGAAGCCAATAATATATTCCCGCTGCCATCAATAATAACTTCACTTCTAGAATCATCGCCATAATTTCTTCGGGTTGAAATATTGGCTGGATTGAGATTTGGATTGGCATATTTACTTTGAATATTCACCCCATCATTTCCAGTACCACCAATCATTCTAGAACCAATTAATGCAGAACCATCTGCTTTAAATTTAGTTAATACAATATCAAAATCTGTTCTGCTTGCAGGCCTTGTAGAACCTGGATAATCGGAAGAGGTAGATTTGCCGGCGATGACCAAATTATTAGCATTATCTACAATTAAACTTTGTGGATACTCATTTCCTAAAGCCCCACCTAAATATGTGGCATATAATTTAGTAGTACCAGTAGGATTAAATTTAATAATACCAATATCAAAGCCATTCTGCTCACCAGTACTTGTATTACCGCCTTGAAAGCTAAACGCCCCGTTTTGATAAGGATATGTATTACCAAACACAATACCACCAGCATAAAAATTACCTGCCCCATCGTAGGTGGCCGTGTAGCCCCAATTCTCTGCTGTACTTCCTGAAAATGTTGAGAATATTAAGCTAGGATCAATCACCAAAGTGGCTTGTTTATCTATTGGTTCATCTATTTTATAACGAATAATATTACCACGCACTTCAAACCTACAAGTCAATTCTTTTTTACCTGTTACGCCTGATTGATAACTATAAGGTATGGCTTCTTTTACCTCGTCTACAGATGTTTTAAATGTGAGTTGCTCGTCTTTCAGTTTTAAAGCATCTACACCATCTACATACAAAGCCACACGGCTAATATCACCACCCGGATTTACAATAATGTCATACTTCAATTGTCCCTTATCGGTGTAATACCTTACATCAATATTTGGATAAATATTTTTATATGTTACTGCAGCATAAATTTTACAACCACCAGCCCACTTGGTTGTATCGTTACCAATAAAATAGTTATTGTAATTGGTTTGTAACTTATCTGGCACAGCAACCGGATTAGGATTGCCGTTTAAAAATTTCACCTCGTATACATGCCCATGTATTATAATATCTGAATTATTATTAATTGATCGGGCTACATTTGATGATATTACAGCTTGCTCTTTATCGCCACCATTACCGCCGCCACCAGAAACTGTTTCAGCTTTATGATTGTGTACTAAATTGCCTAAAGCTGCTACATCATCATGGTTTAATAATGTCATTTTGTAGCCACCATCAGTTTTTAAGGTAAAAGAACCGGTGAGTAATTGCCCTTTAAATTGAACGCGACTATCCCATTGACCTTTATTTTCTACAAATTCCAAATATTGCTGGGCAGACAATTGCAAAGCAATTGCAACAAAAAATAATACTAATATGAAGTGTTTTAATGTCAACTGCTTTACGTTTAGATAGTACATATCAAATATTATATTCTCTTTGTTGCAGTTGGGAAATGGTGATATCAATTGTAACAACTATTGCTATTAGCGAAATCGGCTATAATTATTATATATATAAATAATTAGCAAAATCTTCTGTTTTTCAGTGCCTTAGTGGCAAATAAACTATGAAATTTTACTCCATCCAGTTTTTCCTTTTTGTTGCTGCAAAAACTGTTTTAATATCAGATTTTCAGCCAGAGTTAAATCTACATCTTTCTCTAACAATTCTTCCGACTCCTTTTTTGCTAACTCTAGTATACCCTTATCATTTACGATAGATGCTAACTTAAAGTTTAACACTCCACTTTGTCTAGTGCCTTCTATATCGCCAGGACCACGTAATTCCAAATCTTTTTCTGCAATTAAAAACCCATCATTAGTGGCACACATTACTTTGATACGTTCTCGGCCCTCTTTGCTGACTTTACTACCTGTTAAAAGTATGCAAAAGCTTTTTTCGCTACCCCTGCCTACCCTACCACGCAACTGGTGTAATTGTGATAAACCAAATTTTTCTGTACTTTCTATGACCATCACGCTGGCATTTGGCACATTAACGCCAACTTCTATAACAGTAGTACTAACCATTATGTTTGTTTCGCCTTTTACAAAGCGTTGCATATTAGCTTCTTTTAAATCTGATGCTTGCCTGCCATGCACCATGCTAATCAAATAATTTGGTTCAGGAAAAAAGCTTTTGACTTGCTCGTAGCCTTGCATTAAATCTTCAAAATCCATTTTCTCACTTTCGTCAATTAATGGATAAATAATATATGCCTGTCTACCTTTTTCTACTTCTGTGCGTATAAATTCCATCACACTTGCCCTTGCTTGTTCAAAACGATGCACTGTAGTGATGGGTTGCCTACCTGGTGGTAATTCATCAATCACACTATAATCTAA
>JAYWCY010000375.1:0-3482 GCA_043780175.1 Chitinophagales bacterium | reverse complement strand
CCGTTGCGCTCAATAACATCGCCACCTACATTAATATTACTTTTTGTGATAGCGGTATATACGTCTAAGGATGATAGACTATACTTGGTTAAAAGGTTTGGGTTGACGCTTATTTCAAAGCTTTTTTCCTCACCACCAAAGCTATTTACATCTGCTACACCTGGTACACGTTTAAATTCTTTATCTAGTACCCAATCTTGAAGTGTGTATAATTCTCTGATGCTTCGGGTTTTACTAGAGAGGGTATAGCGATAAATTTCTCCAGTAGGACCGTATGGTGGTTCTACTTCTGGTTTAATACCATCAGGTAAATCGACGCTACCTAAACGACTTAGTACTTGTTGTCGCCCAAATGCATCATCAACACCATCATCAAAAATAATACGTACATAGCTTAAACCAAAAGAGGATGTGGTACGCAGATTGCTCTTTTTTTGTACCGATGTTAAAGCCGTTTCTAAGGGTACAGTAATAAATTTCTCAACTTCCTCAGCACTACGGCCGGGCCATTGAGTAATTATAATAACCTGAGTATTGGTTACATCAGGAAAGGTTTCTATGGGTGTATTTTGATAGCTTACAAAGCCAATAGCTGCCATTACGGCCGTAAGAAAAAATACCAAGGCTCTATGGCGAAGTGAAAAATGTATGATGCCTTTTATAAACTTATTCATTGTAACTAATTATTGTGTGGTTAAGGTTTATGTTACTTGCAACTATGCTACCATGTAACATTGCTTCGCCTTATGCGAATACTGTTTCAGTGTTGTATGCTAGATGCCTTTTTAATATAAATCTAGCAGTGGTTGCAACTAAGGTGTGGGTGTATTTAGCAATTGTTGAAATACCAATAGTTGGTTAGTAACAATTAATTTATCCCCTTCATTTACCCCACTGGTAATATAAGTTTTATCGCCACTAGCTTTAAGAATCGTTACCTCAGCAATTTTCATATTTGTTTTACTAATATATATAACTACAAAGTTTTTACCATCTTGGTCTAGTAATGCTTTTGTAGGTATACACAACGCTTTTGTATGTTCTTGATTGGTCACAATTACCTTGGCAAACATTGCTGGTTTTAGTAAGCCACCCGTATTGTCTAATCGTATTCTCACTTTTAATGCTTTGCTAGTAGGATCAAGCACTTCGCTAACTTTATCTATTTGCCCCATAAAATTTTTATCTGGATATGCTAAGGTTTTAACTTGAACATCGTGCCCTGCTTTTACTTTAGCAATGTCATCTTCAAATACATTGGCATATACCCATACATCTTTCAAGTCAGAAATGGTAAATAAGTTATCGCCCATGTCTGGTCTTATAAAATTACCAGCATTAACTTTTTTCTCAACAATATAGCCGCTTATAGGCGAGGTTAAAACGTATGTACCACCAGCATTGGTATTTTTGCCACCGTTAATGCTTAGCGTACTTTCTATCTTGCTTTTTACAGCTTTGGCTTTTTCGTAATTCTGCTTGGCTTCATTCAATTCACGTTCGCTAGCAATACCATTGGTAAATAAATTTTGCGTATTATCTAACTGCCTTTTTGTGATATTAACATCTGCATTGGCACCAGTTAAATCTGCATAACTACCTGCTACGTCGGCACTTCTTATCACTGCTAATACTTGGCCTTGCGTTACTTTATCGCCAAGGCTTACTTTACATTCTACTACTTGGCCACTGCTACGAGGAAATACCTTGTTGATAGTATTTTCGTTAAAACTTATTTCTCCACTTAGTGTAATGGCATCACTAATAAAGCAATTTTGTACACTATCTATAGTAATTAATTTTGCCATGCTATCGCTAATTGCAAATTTTGTTACTTCCTCTTGAACGACTTTTTTTTCATGACAAGCAGTGATGCCGATACCTAAAAAAATAATTGCTATAAATGTTATGTGTTTCATATTGTTGATTTAATAACTGCTGATTTAAATAATTAATTTGATTTGCTATGATTTATCAGCGGTTTGAATTAGTATGATAATTTAATTCTTCTTTAGCTAATTGTAAGTTGAGTTGCTGTTGTAATAACTTTTGTTGACTGTCTGTATAATCATTAAAAAAATCTAGAAATTCTAGTAAATTAATTTGCCTTTGTTGATAGCTTTCAACCATACTGTTGTAAATAACCGTGTAGCTAGTATAAAAGTCTTTTTGTGTAGCATTATTTTGATTAATACTTAGCATCAATTTTCTGTAAGCATTTGCTACATTGTTTCGCAGCTCAGTTTCGGCACTTTGCGTAATCGCTTTTTGCTGCTTAGTATTTGCTTCTGCGGCTTTAATATTACCCTTGTTTTTATTAAATACAGGTATTGGTAACGATACTCCCAAGCCAATGTAATTAGGCGCAAAGTTTGAGTTGCGATCAAAATTTGGCCCCAGTGTAATATCTGGTATTTGTAAAGCTTTTTGATACGTTAAATTCTGCTGCTGATATACTGTTTGCGATTGTTGTAGCAAATAATACGGGTTATTTTGCAATGCTGCATTTGTTACCACGTCAAGGCTTTCTGGTAATTGTATTGCAGTGTTTATAAGCTCACTTGGCTTTATAAATGTATTGGCATTTGTAACCTGTAAAAGTGTTTTTAAATCTGCTTCATTATCGGCTAAGCTTTTTGTTAATTCAACAATATCTTGTTGTAGTGATACTACTAATGCTTGTACACGTACAAAATCTTTCTTAGCAATATTGCCAGCATTTAATTGGGCTTGCATGCCTTTTAATAGCTTGTCAAGCTGTACCGCTTGATTCGTATAAATAACCAATAAAGCTAGTTGTTGCTGAATATTATAATAATCTTGGTGTAATTGATACCGTAAGTTACGCATCACATCTTGTAATTGTAATTCACTTAGCTTGGCATTGGTAGTGGCTAATGCTATTTGCTTACCGCGCTTTTTAGCTGTTAAAATCAACTGTTGTAATTGTACATAATACTGACCAACATAATCGCCATTAGCGTCTCTGCCATAATTTAAATACTTTCCGTTTGCACCAACCTTAAAGTCGGTATTCAATGTAGGATTTTGCCACACTTTGGCTTGTTCAATTAATGCTTTTTGCGCATCCACATTGTAATGTTGGGCTAGTAATACAAAGTTGCTATCAATAAATGTTTTTTCTGCCTGCTGCAGGCTAAGTGTAAGAGTGTCTTGCGTTGCTTGTGCACAAATTGTACCATTGGCAATGAGCCCAAAAGCCAATATTAGTAACTTATGCCGCTTAAGGCTCTGCGTTTTTTTTGACATGATCGAATTAATTATTAAGTATAAATAATATAATATGGTAAGGTGTTTAATACCATGTTGTAGGAATGATTAGAATACTGCTTACAAATTTTCGAGGATAGCTTTATTGCATAATGATAAGATTGCACAATGACTGAACAATTTAGGCTATATACTGGCAACAAGCTTATTAAACAAGATAACTATGGATATTCTAAAAATGTGTTATAGAA
>JAYWCY010000374.1:0-3258 GCA_043780175.1 Chitinophagales bacterium | reverse complement strand
TATCGGTTTATTGGCCCTCTAGCAAGTTTTTCAGCATATAAGTCAGTTATCAATCGTACCTTCGTGAGTTCCAAATAAAGAGATTGTAGTGGCGGATATCATTCAATTATTACCTGATAATATTGCAAACCAAATAGCGGCAGGCGAAGTGATTCAGCGGCCTGCAAGTGCTGTGAAAGAGTTGTTGGAAAATGCTGTAGATGCTGGCGCAACAGAAATAAAATTGATTATTACAGATGCTGGCAAAAACTTGCTGCAAGTAATAGACAATGGCAAAGGCATGAGCGAAACAGATGCAAGAATGGCATTTGAGCGCCATGCAACCAGCAAAATAAGTGCTATTGAAGACCTGTTTCGTATTAAAACCATGGGTTTTCGGGGTGAAGCATTGGCAAGTATTGCAGCTGTAGCACAGGTAGAACTTAAAACCCGCCGTGCAGAAGATGAACTGGGAACATATATTGAAATTGAGAATAGTGTAGTCATAAAGCAAGAACCTTGTGCGTACATTGTTGGCACTAGTATCAGCATGAAAAATCTATTTTTCAGTGTGCCGGCTAGACGTAATTTTTTAAAAAGCAATGCGGCTGAAATGCGTCATATAATTGACGAGTTCATCAGAGTTGCAATGGCTTTTCCACATATTTTTTTCTCGCTAAATAATAATGGTCAGCAAGTTTTTCATTTAGAAGCTGGTAATCTTAAACAGCGTATTGTACAAATATTAGGCAATGGCTATTCAGCCAAGCTCGTAAGTGTAAAGGAAGAAATGGATTATATGAACGTGTATGGTTTTGTGGGCAAGCCAGAAACGGCTAAAAAAACCAGAGGCGACCAATATTTTTTTGTGAACAACCGCTTCATTAAAAGCTCGTACCTTAACCATGCCATCAATACAGCGTTCAACGAAATGATAGCTAGAGATAGCTTTCCTAGTTATGTGTTGTTTATAGATCTAGACCCATCTGTAATAGATATCAATGTACATCCTACTAAGCAAGAAATTAAATTTGAAGACGAAAAAATTGTGTATGCCTTTGTACAAGCGGCAGTAAAACATGCATTGGCACAGTTTAGCATTGCACCGTCGCTTGACTTTACATTGAACGCAGATATACAAGGTTTAGATGCCATCAACAAGCCATTTACCAGTGATGAACAAAGTAATGCTTCTTCATCTAGCTTATTTAAAACCTTCTCGCAACGTAATCAGGCACATGCTATAGAACCTACCAATAAAAACGAATTAAGAAGTTGGAAAGAGTTTTTTACAACGAACCAAGAAGCAAGAAATAAGGAACAAGATACAAGTGGTGACAAGTTTTTTGAGTATGAAAAACCATTTCAATCACTCTCTGCCAGTAATCATGAAATTGCAACTGGCGGTCAACTAGCTACACATCAGTCGCCATATACCATTCAGCATTGCTTGCAATTGCATCATACTTATATTATTGCTGCTACGCAAAATGGCTTTATTTTAGTACATCAACAACTGGCACATGAGCGCATCTTGTACGAGAAATACAGTGTAGCTGCACATGGCACACAAATGGCTATGCAAAAAAGCATATTTCCAGTTAGCTTAGAGTTGGCACCAGCTGATGCGGCATTACTGCAAGATTTAGTACCCGAACTACAAATGATAGGTTATTTGATAGAGCCATTTGGTAATAACACTTTTGTTATTCAAGGTACACCTGCAGATGTACTTTCAGGTAATGAAAAACACAGCCTAGAATTATTAATAGAACAATTTAAACATTTTAGCAGCGATATTAAATTTAGTAAGCGAGAAAAACTAGTACGCTGCATGGCTAGGCAACAAGCCATTAAAAGCGGCCAATCCCTACAGCAACGAGAAATGGTAGCTTTGGTAGAAGAATTATTTACCTGCAATACGCCTAACATTACACCCACTGGCAGCCCAACTTATGTGGAGTTTAAAGAAGATTATTTGGATAGAATGTTTCAGCGATTATAAATTAAACTTATTTATCAAACGCCGACAACACTTCTTTCACCACACCATCCATTGCTTTATTATCTATCCATCTCACTACCATTACGAGATCGTGCTCTCGATCTACATAAATTATATTATTGCCATTACCAATATGCACAAAGGCGCTAGCTGGCGCAGATGGCAGTAGCTTTTTATCGGTATTTAAAAACCAATTCATATAGCCATAATCAGGCTTTACAGTAGTAGGAGTAAGCGCTTGGCTTACCCATTGTTCAGATAGTAATTGTTTCCCATTCCAGTTGCCTTTATGCAGGGTCAGTAATCCAAAACGTGCCATATCATAGGCATTGATAAACATGCCACCGCCCCAATGACCACCACCACTAACGCTTTGCACAGGCTGACCATCTAGTACTATCCAAGAGTTGCGATAGCCCGTCCAGCGCCAAGTATTACTAGCACCTATCGGATCCATAATATATTGTTTTAACACTTGTGGTAATGGTTTGCGCCACACGCTCAAAGTAGCTAAGGCCAAAGCGTTTACACGCACATCATTATATTCGTACACAGTGCCAATTGGATGCCTGTCTCTTAGCCATTTATTAGGGTCAGCATCTGGTCTATCAGCCCACTCTGGCTTACCCCAAAGTGTCCCTTCCCAATCGCTCGTTTGGCGTAGCATCGCATCCCAAGTAATGGTTTTATTGTGAGGTGTTGCAAATAGATTCAGCAATTGAGATTGCCCTATTAAATCAGCGGAGCGATTTACTTGATTAGGTGTAAATAATTCTATTGGTGGCACATAGGTAGCTACTGCATCTGTTACACTTTTTATCATACCATTATCCACCGCCAGCCCCACTACTGTAGAAAGGAAGCTTTTGGTAACACTATGTGTCATATCGCAGCGCAATGGCTCGCCCCAAGTAGCAACGATATAGCCCTTGTACACAATAATACCAGTTGGTTCACCACGTTCTGCAAAAGGACCGATGCCTTCGCCAAAAGGTTCTTTTCCGAAAGTTTGGTAATGATTCACCTCCATATTGCGAGGATTCTTGGTTTCATTAGCTTTTGCAAATGCAATAGTTGCATCAATAGCAGCGCTTTTTAACCCCAAATCGGCAGCAGATTCTTGCTGCCAACTACCAAAAGGTGGAAAATAGGTGGCGGGAACTGGCTTTTTCTGAGACCAAGCACCGGCTACACTACAAAACAGTACTAGTATTAACAATAATTGGCGTATATAATAATATCTAAAATTGAAAAATACTACTTAACAAATTTAC
>JAYWCY010000373.1:0-7126 GCA_043780175.1 Chitinophagales bacterium | reverse complement strand
CCTATGCTTGGTGGCGTGATACATTGGCTTGGTCTTTAAAACATATTGTAACTAATTCAACATTAATTGATGAAGCCACTAAGGAACAACTGATTAATGAAGCACTTGACAATATTATCCCTCTATTAACCAAAGAAGCAGAAAAATTAAACTGGACAGAAGATGATTTACTAGCAATAGATTGGTTAAACGGCCGTCGCACACCAGATGCTAATCAAGCATTAAAAGCAACTATTACGGGTTTAAACCTTGGTACCGATGCGCCACATATTTTTAGGGCATTGGTTGAAGCAACTTGTTTTGGTGCTAAGAAAATTGTGGATCGTTTTATTGAGCAAGGCGTTCCTGTAAAAGGCTTGATTGGTTTAGGTGGTGTGGCAAAAAAATCGCCATTTATTATGCAAATGATGAGCGACGTAATGAACATGCCTATTCGAATTCATAAAAGTGAACAAACTTGTGCTGCTGGTGCTGCCATGTTTGCTGCAACTGCTGCGGGGATTTACAATAAAGTAGAAGATGCAATGGCTGCTATGGGTCAAGGATTTGATGCGTATTACGAACCAAATCCTGCTAAAACTGCATTGTATAAAACTCGCTATGAGAAATATACTTTGTTAGGTAATGCATCAGAAGCTTCATTTGTCTGAACCATGATTTGGAAGGATTAAAAAGATTAGAATGATTAAATCTCTTTAATTCAAATTCTTAAAATATGTAACGATAATCTCACAAATCTCTAAAATCTTATAAAATCCCAGTTCAGACAATGAACAAATACGAACACATACAACAAGAAGCCTACGAGGCAAATATGCAATTGCCAAAATTAAACTTGGTATTATTTACGTTTGGTAATGTAAGCGCTGTCGATAGAAGCTTGGGTGTTTTTGCAATAAAACCAAGCGGTGTGGCTTACGAAAAATTAACACCTGCAGATATGGTAATTGTTGACTTTGAGGGTAAAACTATTGAAGGCAAACTACGTCCATCGTCTGATACATTAACACATGCTGTTTTGTACAAATATTGGGAAACAATTGGTGGTATTGTTCACACACATTCAACCTACGCAACAGCTTGGGCACAAAGCCAAAGGGATATTCCAATTTTTGGTACTACACACGCAGATTATAATACGGTTGATATTCCATGTGCTGCACCAATGAGTGACGATATGATTAAAGGTAATTATGAATATGAAACTGGTTTTCAAATCATCAATTGCTTTAAAGACAAAGGATTAGATTACAAAGAAGTTGAAATGGTGTTAGTAGGTAATCATGCACCTTTTACTTGGGGCAAAAATGCTGATAAAGCAGTACATAACAGTGCGGTGCTAGAGTGTGTTGCAAAAATGGCCTTGTTGACTGAAAGAATTAATCCTACAGCACCAAGATTAAAAGATGCATTGATTAAAAAGCATTTTGAACGTAAACACGGGCCAGATAGTTATTATGGGCAGTGAAGAAATAGGAACACTGATGACACAGATTAAACGGATTCTCACTGATAATCAAAATCCGTTTTTTATCTATCTTATCTGTGTTATCCGTGATCAATAATTCGCTTCGATAAAAGCTCAATAACGTATCTAAACGTTGCAGTGTGCGACGCAACGATGTAACATTGAAAGACTAAAGCTTGTAACCAAAATATTACTTTAAAAAGTTGTAGCGATATGAAAAAAATCGTTTTACCTATCTTACTCTTGTCTACGGTTTTAGCTGTAGCGCAACCAAAAGATTATTCGATTAAAGCAGTAGATTTTACCAATGTAAAGTTGACTGATAAATTTTGGTTGCCTCGCATTGAAACCAATAGATTGGTAACGATACCTGCATCTTTTGCACGTTGCGAAAGCACTGGTAGAGTGAAAAATTTTGATATGGCTGCGGCAAGGCAAGGTAAATTTTGCACGATTTTTCCATTTGATGATACTGATATTTATAAAACCATTGAAGGTGCTTCTTTTTCATTGGCTGTTCATCCTGATAAGGCTTTGCAGCGTTATGTTGACTCATTAATAACCATTATTGGCAAGGCACAAGAACCTGATGGTTATTTATATACAGCTAGAACAATTGACTCATTACATCCGCACAAATGGTCTGGTATGATACGCTGGGAAAAAGAAAGAGAACTAAGCCACGAATTATATAATGCAGGACATTTGTATGAAGCTGCTGCTGCGCATTATCTAGCTACAAAAGAAAAAAATCTACTAAATATTGCATTAAAAAATGCCGATTTGGTTTGCTCAGTTTTTGGGCCAAATAAGTTGCATGTTGCACCAGGCCATGAAATTATAGAAATGGGGTTGGTGAAATTATACAGAATTACTGGCAAAAAAGAATACTTGAATACCGCAGTTTTTTTTGTGAATGAAAGAGGTCACTACAAAGGTTACGATGCAAAAAGTACCAACTCTTGGAAAAATGGTAGTTATTGGCAAGATGATAAACCAGTTGTGGATCAAGATGAAGCCGTTGGTCATGCTGTACGTGCTGGGTATTTTTATGCAGCCGTTGCAGATATTGCAGCATTAACTGGCAACGATAGTTTGTTAAAAGCCATTGATAGAATTTGGAATAATGTAGTTGAGAAGAAACTATATGTACAAGGTAGTGTTGGTGCCAAAGGCGATGGTGAACGCTTTGGCACCAATTATGAATTGCCAAATGCCACAGCTTATAATGAAACCTGTGCAGCCATTGCCAATGTATATTGGAATCAACGCATGTTTATGCTACATGGTGATTCAAAATACATTGATGTGTTAGAAAAAAGCTTGTACAATGGATTAATATCTGGTATTGGTTTAGATGGCAAATCGTTCTTTTACACCAATGCTATGGAAATAACCAATAAAAGTAAATCGAAAGGTGGTAATGGTTTTACCAATGGTGATGTTGAAGCTGCAAGATCTGGCTGGTTTGAATGTTCTTGCTGCCCTACTAATTTGGTGCGTTTAATACCATCAATACCAGGCTATATGTATGCACAAAAGCAAGATGACATTTATGTGAACTTGTTTATTAATAGCACAACAGAATTGAACATTCATAATACTGTAGTAAATATTGAGCAACAAAATAACTATCCTTGGGATGGCGATTTGTCCTTTAAAATAAACCCAACCAAAGCTGATAAATTTTCGCTTCGTATTCGTGTACCTGGTTGGGCACAAAATCAAGCCGTACCATCAAGCTTGTATCAATTTACTGATAATAATACACAGCCAGTAACCATTAGTATCAATGGAAAAGTTATTGATTATAAAATAGAAAATGGGTATGCTGTATTAACCAAAATTTGGCAAAAAGGTGATGTAATTAAGATGAATTTGCCAATGGCAATACGTAAAGTCACTTGTGATAATAAAGTAACAAATAATATTGGTAAAGTAGCTTTACAACGTGGGCCTTTGATGTATTGTGCAGAATGGGTTGACAATAATGGTAGCACAAGTGATTTTTATATCACAAATACATCAGATTATGTATCAACTTTTACATCAGAATTTAAGCCGCAACTTTTAAATGGCGTTACAATTATTAAAGGTCAAAACGTTTTAAAAAAATTACTAATGGATGCTGATGGAGGTTTAGAAATAATTGAACAACCATTTACAGCTATACCCTATTATGCTTGGGCTAACAGAGGTAAAGGTGAAATGCAAATTTGGTTTCCTACAAATGCTAAACAATAATTTAAATATAAAACCCACTAATAAAATGAATACGTTTAAAAATTTAGAAATCTGGTTTGTAACAGGTAGCCAGAACTTGTATGGTGAAGAAACTTTGAAAAAAGTAGCCGAGCATTCTCAACTAATTGTAAGTGCTTTAAACGATACAAAAGCATTGCCAATAACTATTGTGTACAAGCCTACCGTAAAATCGCCAGAGGAAATTTATGCAGTATGTAGAGATGCAAATTCTAATGCTAATTGCGCTGGTATTATTTCTTGGATGCATACTTTTTCGCCTGCAAAAATGTGGATTAATGGCTTAAAAGCCCTGCAAAAGCCAATGTTGCATTTGCACACACAATACAATAGAGATATTCCGTGGAGCACAATTGATATGGATTTTATGAATCTCAATCAATCTGCACATGGGGATAGAGAATTTGGTTTTATTATGAGTCGTATGCGGATTAATCGTAAAGTGGTAGTTGGCCATTGGCAAGATGAAGAAGTACAAGAACGCTTGAATGTTTGGATGCGTGCAGCTGGTGCTTGGCACGATATGCAAGGTGCCAAATTTGTGCGCTTTGGCGATAATATGCGTTATGTAGCTGTTACCGATGGTGATAAAGTAGAAGCTGAAATGAAATTTGGATTCTCAATAAACACATATGGTATTGGCGATTTAGTAGCTGTTATTAATTCAATAGATGATGCAACTATTGCAGCTTATGTAAAAGAATATGAAGCAGAATTTACACTTGTACCAGCATTATTAGAAGGCGGTGCTCAGCGTCAATCGTTAATAGAAACTGCCCGTATAGAAGCTGGTATGACCAAATTTTTAGAAGATGGTAATTACAAAGGTTTTACAGACACATTTGAAGACCTTCACGGTATGGCACAACTGCCAGGCTTACCTTCTCAGCGTTTAATGGCCAAAGGTTATGGTTTTGCAGGTGAAGGCGATTGGAAAACGGCTGCATTGGTTCGAGCAATGAAAGTAATGGGTCAAGGTTTGGCTGGAGGTAATAGCTTTATGGAAGATTATACCTACCATTTTCAACCAGATAATTCAAAGGTGTTGGGTTCTCATATGTTAGAAATTTGCAGCTCTATTGCCGAAGGCAAACCGAGTTGTGAAATTCATCCGTTAGGCATCGGTGGTAAGGCCGATCCTGTGCGCTTGGTATTTAATGTGGCTGGTGGTGCAGCTTTAAATGCATCATTAATAGATATGGGTAACCGCTTTAGATTATTAATAAATGAAGTAGAAGCGGTAGCTGTGGGCGCAGATGAAACATTACCAAAACTGCCAGTAGCCAGGGTTTTGTGGAAGCCTTTACCAGATATGAAACAAGCATTGGCTAGTTGGATTTATGCTGGTGGTGCACACCACACGGGCTATAGCCAAAACCTTACTGCTGAACATTTACAAGACTTTGCAGATATGGCAGGTATTGAATGCATCAATATCAATGCAACTTCTACCACACAAAGTATTCGTAACGAGTTACGATGGAATGAAGTGTACTACCAATTAAATAAAAGTTAAATTAGTTTGTAAGAATCCTTGAAATTGTAACCGATTGCAAAATATTGCGCAATCATTTACGTATTTGCAACATATTCTCATATATTTATTGCTCAAAAATCGACACTAACATTTAAAACTTACAACAACATCAGCCAAAATGAAAACATTACAAACGATCGATTACTTGGTTTTTCTAGGTTACTTTTTAATTGTATCCCTCTACGGTTACTGGGTTTACAACAAAAAGAAAGTGGCTTCTGCAAGTGCATCACACGACTACTTTTTAGCAGAAGGCTCTCTTACCTGGTGGGCAATTGGTGCATCATTAATTGCTTCTAATATTTCTGCCGAACAGTTTATTGGTATGAGTGGTAATGGTTTTAAAATGGGGTTAGCAATTTCTGCTTACGAGTGGATGGCTGCTGCCACTTTAATGATTGTAGCGATATTTTTTATTCCTGTATATCTAAAAAATAAGATTTACACCATGCCTCAGTTTCTTAATCAACGTTACAACTCTACTGTAGCAATGATCATGGCTGTATTTTGGTTGTTGCTATATGTAGTTGTAAATCTTACCTCAATATTATACTTAGGTGCATTGGCTATTAGTAGTATTTCTGGTATTAATTTGTATATATGTATGTATGCTTTAGCCATTTTTGCCATTATCATCACACTTGGTGGTATGAAAGTAATTGGCTTTACTGATGTTATTCAAGTATTTTTTCTAATACTAGGTGGTTTAGTGACTACTTATTTAGCATTAGATTTAGTAGCACAGCAAAGTGGTAGTTCTGGCGTTGTTAATGGCTTTAAACTGATGATGACTGGTGCCAATGACCATTTTCACATGATATTGAAAAAAGATAATCCAAACTTCCCAAGCTTACCAGGTTTAACAGTATTAATAGGTGGTATGTGGATTGTAAATCTTAACTATTGGGGCTGTAATCAATACATTACGCAACGTGCTTTGGGAGCTGACTTAAAAACTGCCCGTGGTGGTATTTTATTTGCAGCATTTTTAAAATTACTAATGCCAGTAATAGTCGTATTACCAGGTATTGCAGCTTATGTATTAAACCAAAAAGGGTACTTTACCAATCATGAGTTAATGGATGCAACTGGCGATGTTGTTGGTGATAAAGCTTACCCAACTTTGCTTAATTTATTACCTATTGGTTTTAAAGGGTTATCGGTAGCAGCTCTTACAGCGGCTATTGTTGCATCTTTAGCTGGTAAGGCAAATAGTATTGCAACCATTTTTACACTAGATATTTATCAGAAAAAAATTAACCCTGCAGCATCAGAAACAGACTTAGTTAAAACTGGTAAAATTGCCGTGCTAGTAGCTATGATTCTTGGTTGTTTAATTTCACCATTCTTAGGTATCGATAAAAAAGGTGGGTTCGATTTTATTCAAGAATATACAGGTTTTGTAAGCCCAGGTATTTTCGCTATGTTCATATTAGGCTTCTTTTGGAAGAAAACCACATCTAACGCGGCTCTATTTGCAACGATTGGTGGTTTTGGTTTATCAGTATTATTAAAATTTATTCCAAAATTTGTCAACCTCGGGTTTTTAAGTGGCATGGGCTTTTCTACATCTGTAAAACAAGAAGATGGTAGTTTCCTATACGAAATTCCTTTCTTAGATAGAATGGGTTTTGTGTTTATATTGTGCGTAATTGTAATGTACTTCATCAGTATGTTTGACAATAGAAATGGTGTTAAACCACACGGCTTAGAAGTAGACACTAAAATGTTTAAAACAACCAATGCCTTTGCTGTTGGCGCGTTAATTATTTGTGGGTTGTTAATTGCCCTATACACCTTCTTCTGGTAGTATTAATAAATTAAAATAATAATATTAAAAAGCATGAGCCTCTAAAGTG
>JAYWCY010000372.1:0-7061 GCA_043780175.1 Chitinophagales bacterium | reverse complement strand
ATCTATAATTGGCTTTACCACTTTCTGCCACAGCTAGCAATGCCGATTTTAGATTATAATCATTTTCATCTGTTACTCTGCCATTCTCAATAAACAACGTATAATGCCATTTATTTTGGTAATCTTTTACCCAACCATATTCATCTTTACGTGCAGTAAATACTATTTTCTTTGCTGGCTCTAATGTAAAACCAGTGCGGCTTTCAAGCTCTTTTGTAAAAGCTTCAACACCCATTTTATCCAATGTATATTTTAAGCGAGCAAGCTTTCTATCTGCACGGTTACCAAAATCTCTTTGTACGGTTAAAACTTCGTAAACAGCTTTTAGCGTTTTCTCTTCGGTATCTACAAAGCCGATAACGGTAGCTAATCTTGGGTACGTATTTAAATTACCATGTGTAGCAGATAAACCACCACCAACAGCAATATTGAAGCCTTTTAATTCATTGTTCTCAATAATGGCAATTAAGCCCAAGTCGTTTGTTAAAACATCCACTTCATTATTAGGCGGTATGGCAATACCAATTTTAAATTTGCGTGGCAAATATCTGTCTTGATATAGCGGATCAACTTCATTCAATTCTTCAATTTTTTCCTCGTCTAACCATATTTCATAAAATGCTCTGGTTTTTGGCAATAGTAACTGGCTAATCTTATCTGCATAGGCATGAACCTGTGCATGAATAGGCGATTGGTGTGGGTGAGATGCGCATGCCACGTTTCTATTTACATCACCGCAAGCAGCAATAGAATCTAATGCTGCCTTGCTAAAATTCTGTAACGTTGGCTTTATATTATTCTTTAAAATGCCATGTAATTGTATGGTTTGTCTGGTAGTGATTTTTATAACACCAGTAGAAAATTTACCAGCAATATGGTGTGCTGCTACCCATTGTTGCGGCGTAATAAAACCACCCGGTATACGCATTCGCACCATAAAAGAATACAGTTTATCCAGCTTCTTCTCTGCACGCTCTTCTCTCAGGTCACGGTTATCTTGCTCGTACATGCCATGAAACTTCACCAAGGCATGGTCGTCTTCACGTACAGCACCAGTAATGGCATCTTGCAAGCTCTCTTTTAAAGTACCACGTAGCCCGTGACTTTTCAATTTAATATGTTCAACCGCTGATAAATTTTGTTTTTCGCTCATTATTATTCAATTTCACACAAAGCAACTAAGAAGACAAAGGCCACTAAGTTTTGTGTATGTTTTTTTGTTATTAACTATATCTCTTTTATCATCATCTGTTGTGTCACTCACTTGTACGTATATAAGCTCATTAAACTTTTATCGTAGCGTAGTTTAAAACCAACCACAGAGTTAATGCGAGAAAAAACAAACTCTTATGTACACAGTGTTAACCTCTTTTGCTCTGTGGTTAAAATTATTATTTCCATTTAATCCAAGTAAATTCTACCAAATCTCGATTCAGACTATTAATAAAGGTCTTCCATATACCTCAACTCATCTTGCATTTTCTCAAAGTATTGCACTGCTGCCTCTTCGGTTTTATTGCCTTGCTCTTTAATAATTTGTATCAATGTACGTTCAACATCTTTACCCATGGGGTTTTTTGTGCCAGCTAGGTATACTATTGCGCCGCTTTCTATCCATTCGTACAATTCTTTTGCTTGTTGCAACATGCGGTGCTGTACATAAATCTTCTCCTCTTGATCTCTGCTAAAAGCCAAACTAATTTTGGTTAACACACCTGTGCTGAACCAGTTTTGCCACTCGGTTTGGTAAGAGAAATCGGTGGTGAAATGTTGGTCACCAAAAAATAGCCAATTACGCCCAGAAGCCCCAGAAGCATCACGTTCGGCCACAAAAGAACGAAACGGTGCAACACCTGTACCTGGCCCAATCATAATGATGTCTTTGGTTGGTTCAACTAATTTAAAACGCTTATTTGGCTGTATAAAAAAATTGAGTTTTGTATCTTTTTTTTGTAACGTTAAATAGCGTGAACACAAGCCAAATTTTTGTACACCATCTACCTCAAATACATCTTTCGCAACAGTTAAGTGTACTTCGCCATTGTGCGCATTTGGTGATGATGCAATGGTGTATAAACGTGGTGGTATGGCATTTAAAATACCAAGCACTTCTATAAATTGTGCAGCATCTTTTACAGGATAAATTTTTAGTAAATCCAATAAGTCCATACGTACAATTGGTATCTCCTGCTGAATAATGGCGGCATATTTCTTAATGGTATTTTCTTGTAAGTAAGTAATGTTGGCTTTCTTAGTCAAGATATTAATAACCGTGTCAGACTCTTTTTTAAACTCAACTATTTTGTCTTTGTTAAGCCCAATAATGGTTAGTATTTCTATTGCAATTTCAAGGTCATTTTCTGGTACAATACCTAATGAGTTACCGCATTCATAATCAACATCGTCAGCAATGATTTCTATGTGGTGCGTTTGTTTGTTACTATCTGTTGCGTTTAAATTAATATTGGCGGCAATAGTGCCAGTATATATTTTCTTACCAACAACTTTTTTTACAGGCGCTGTAACAACCGTTACTGGTGTTGGTATTGCTGCAGGCGCATTAATTGATTGCAATACTTTATTGAACCACTCATTCGCTTCAGTTTCGTAATCTAAATCGCATTTTTGAAGTGGTGCGAATCTGGTTGCCCCAAGTTTTTCAAACTGCAAATCAAACTCTTCACCTGTTTTGCAAAACATAGGATAAGATGTATCGCCAAGAGCCAAAACGCTGTACTTCATTTTGGGTACAGTAAAGCCATTTTGGTGAATATGATCGTAGAATTTTTTAGCTGCTACAGGCGGCTCACCATCACCTTGTGTGCTGATAACCGTAACAAAATAGTCTTCTTTGGTAAGGTCATTTAAGCGGTATTGATCTAGGCTTACGAGCTTAGCGTTGATACCAACTTTTTTTGCTTTTGCTGCAAAATCTGCTGCTAATTTCTTAGAATTGCCAGTTTCTGTACCATAAGCAATAGTTACTTTTTGTGGCGCAGCGGCAACATTTTCAGTAACTGCTGGTTGTGCAAGGCCAATACTTAATTTGCCAGCAATATAACCGTGTATCCAAGTGAGTTCATCCTTTGAAAGTGTTGCTATCAAAGCGTTCCACTGCTGTAATTTTGCTTCATCCAACATAATCTATTATAAATTTATATTGTCTTTGCGAGGTAAAAAGCAATCTGTTTTATTTGTGCAGACTACTCATTACCTCGCAGGGACGTGACAGTTATTTTGCTGTCAATTCTTTAAAAATGCTGCCCTGTGTTTTATCACCTTCAAACCATTTAAACTGATGGTGCAGACTAACCACTTCACCAACAATTACCAAGCTAGGCGAACTAAATTTGATGTCTTTAAAGTCAGCAGCACATTTTTGCAAAGTACTAATACTTACTTTTTGTTGTGGTGTGGTTGCTTGTTCAATAACGGCAATTGGTGTATTCTTTTTTGGTGCGTAACGTGTTAACAGTTCTGCTAAATAGCCTACATTTTTAGATGCCATGTAAAATACCAATGTATCATCGGTTGCTGCCAAATAGCGCCATTTGTCGGGGCGATAATTAGTACTAGGGTTAAACGTAATCCATTGCACACCTTGCGAAAACTGACGCGCCGTTAAGGGAATACCTGTATAAGCTGAAGCACCTGCTGCTGCTGTAATCCCTGGTATAATTTCAAACGGAATTTCTTTTTCTGTTAAGCTGTACAATTCATCCAACACATTGCTAAAAAAAGCTACATCACCACCTTTTAAACGTAGTACACGCTTGCCTTTTAAGGCATGAGTCACAATTAATGCATTAATCTCATCTTGCGAAAATGAGGCATCATTATAAGCTTGCTTACCTGCAATAATTACTTCTACATCTTTGCGTGCATTGTTGGTAATAATATCAGGATTAACCAAGCGATCGCTAATAATAACATCAGCCATGGCTAATTGTTTTTGCAGTTTAATGGTAATTAATTCTGCATCACCTGGTCCAGCACCTGCTATCACCACGTAGCCTTTGTTAGATATGTTGTTGCTTACTTGCATATTTTATTTTTAATTTGAAGTTTCTGATGCCATTACAGAATTAAAAACTTCAAATCCTAAATCTCAAATTGAAATTTTAAAACAAACCTTCAATTGATAAATATCTTTCACCAGTATCATAATTAAAAGTAAGCACCGTTGAACCTTCAGGAATATCTGCTAGTTTTTTAGCCACTGCAGCCAATGAAGCACCAGTAGATACACCTACTAAAATACCTTCTTCTTTCGCGATGCGTTGTGTATAGATGTAAGAATCGTCTTTGCTTACTTGAATAATGCCATCTAAAATTTGTGTATTTAAAATGGATGGTATAAAGCCTGCGCCAATACCTTGTAATGGGTGGGGGCCTGGTGCACCACCACTTAATACTGGGGATAATTCTGGCTCAACAGCAAACACTTTTAAGTTTGGAAATTTCTCTTTTAAAACTTCTGCTACACCAGTGATATGCCCACCTGTACCTACACCAGTAATGATGTAATCAAGGCCATCAGGGAAATCTGCTGCAATTTCTAAAGCAGTGGTTTTGCGGTGAATTTCACTGTTAGCAGGGTTGTCAAATTGCTGAGGCATCCAAGCATTTGGTGTAGTAGCGGTTAATTCAGTTGCTTTTGCAATTGCACCTTTCATGCCCAATTCTCTTGGTGTTAGTACAAATTCAGCACCATACAAAGCCATTAATCGTCTGCGTTCAATACTCATACTTTCTGGCATTACCAAAATAATTTTGTACCCTTTTACGGCAGCTACTAAAGCCAAGCCAATACCAGTATTGCCAGATGTTGGTTCTATGATAACGCTGTCTTTATTTAATAATCCTTTAGCTTCTGCATCTTCAATCATTGCCAAAGCAATACGATCTTTAATACTTGCACCTGGGTTAGTTTTTTCCAATTTAATATATACCTGATGCTTGTTACCAAACAATTTATTGATTAATACATGTGGGGTGTTGCCAATGGTTTGTAAAATGCTACTTGCTTTCATTGAATTATGATTTAATGATTTGAATGGATAGAATGATTATTTAAATGACAAAATTTAGTACTTCTGAAAAATCGTAATTACCTTTTACAGTGATTTCACTTTTGTGATATACAATTGAATAAGGGTCTACACTATTTGTAATCCAAACATTGCCGCCAATGGTAGAATCGTGTCCAATAACTGTTTTGCCACCTAAAATGGTTGCTCCGCTGTATATCACCACATTATCTTGAATACTTGGATGACGTTTTTTAGAAGCACTTGCTTTGTTTACATTTAATGCACCAAGCGTGACACCTTGATAAATTTTTACATTGTTACCAATAATTGCTGTTTCGCCAATAACGATTCCTGTACCATGATCTATTGTAAACCGTTCGCCAATGGTTGCACCCGGATGGATATCGATACCAGTTTTGCCATGTGCATATTCTGATAATAGGCGAGGTAATGTTGGTATTTTTTGACTGTGTAATTGATGTGCAATGCGATGCACGGCCGTTGCATAAAAGCCAGGATAAGCAACCAATACCTCTTCTATAGATGTAGCTGCTGGATCAAATTCTAAAGTCGCATTAGCATCTTTAATCAATTGATGGTACAGCTTGGGCAATACTTCAAAGAAAATTGCTGTATTTTTTTCTACCAATGATTGGCTTTTCAATAAATCGAATAAGATTACTTCAAACGTACTTTTATGGTTTTGGTAGCGTTGTGATAATGCTTCTTGCGTTAGATTCTTTTCTTTATATGAAGCAAATAAAAACGTGAATAAACCATCAATAAACTGCTCAGTTAATTCCTTGTCGGGAAAATTACCACAGCAATTTTTATTGCGTTCTAGAAGTTGTTGTATGAAGTTATTATCAGTCATTTTTCTTTGTAATTATTGAATCATGCAAGCGCCAACGGTTACATTACTGGTTTCATCAATTAAAATAGCGCCGCCATTTACACGTAATTTTTTGTAGCTGTCAAATGCTACAGGAATGGCGGTTTTAATAGTTGCTTTTACAATATCGTTTAAGCCAGCACTTTCAATGTTCAGCTCTTTTTCAAGTGTGTTCACGTTCAGTTTGTATTGAATGTCTTTAACAACACTTCGTACTCTAGTACTGTTTATTTGTAACAAATATTTTTTGCCTGCGGTTAATGGTTTGCTATCCATCCAACACAATACCACTTCTAATTCTTGCTCTACTTGTGGTAAGTCTTTATCATTTACAATCACATCACCGCGGCTCACATCTACATCATTTGCTAAATGTAAAATGATGCTTTGCGGTGCAAATGCTTCTTCCACTTCTTTACCGCCTAATTCTATTTTTGATACCGTGCTTTTTATACCAGAAGGTAATATGGTAATGTTATCGCCAACTTTATAAATGCCACTGATAACCTTACCTGCATAACCTCTGTAATCATGCAATGCTTCTGTTTGAGGACGAACCACATACTGCACAGGAAAACGACTATTGGTAAGGTTAATATCATCAGCAATGGATACATTCTCTAAATGGTTCAACAAAGTATCGCCTTCGTACCAAGGTAAATTAGTAGATGCGTCTACCAAATTATCGCCATCTAAAGCACTAATAGGTATATAAGTAACATCTTTAATGCCTAGTTGTCTCGCTAATTCGGCATAATCAATTAAAATATTATTATAGACATCTTGCGAATACGCTACCAAATCCATTTTGTTTACGGCCACAACAACGTGCGGAATATTTAGTAGAGAAGCGATGATAGAATGTCTTCTAGTCTGCTCAATAACGCCTTTCCTAGCATCAATCAAAATGATAATTAATTCAGAATTAGAAGCACCAGTTACCATATTTCTTGTATACTGAATATGACCAGGTGCATCAGCAATAATGAACTTACGCTTTGGGGTAGAAAAATATTTATAGGCCACATCAATTGTAATGCCTTGCTCTCTTTCGGCACGCAAACCATCGGTTAATAAAGCCAAATCAATCTCACCATCTTCACGGTTTTTGGTTTGCTTTTCTATCGCTTCTAAAT
>JAYWCY010000371.1:0-6586 GCA_043780175.1 Chitinophagales bacterium | reverse complement strand
ATTTTACCGGTGGGTAATTCTACCATACCATAACTCAAATGAAAAATACCATCAGCAGAAGGCAAACCAAGCTTTTGGCAAATGAGTTTCAACACTTTAAAGTGGTAATTCTGCTCGTCACCCACCACATAAATACTTTGTTGGGCATCAAATTCTTTTTGTTTTTGCTCTGCCAAGCCAATGTCTTGTGTGATATAAACCGAGGTACCATCTTTACGGCGTACAATTTTTTCATCAAGCCCATCAGCCGTCAAATCAATCCAAACACTGCTATCTTCTTTCTGAAAAAAGACTTGTTTCGCTAAGCCTTTTTCTACCAAATCTTTACCCAATAAATAGGTATTGCTTTCGTAATATGTTTTATCAAAATTGCTACCAATGGTTTCATAAGTACTTGCAAAACCTTTATATACCCAAGCGTTCATTCTCTGCCATAACTCAATTACATCTGACTTTCCAGCTTCCCAATCTACCAGCATTTGTTGTGCTGCTTTCATTATCGGCGCTTCTTTTTCTGCTTGGTCTTTTGTAATACCACTCGCCATTAATTGCGCTATCTCTAGTTTATAAGCGTCATTAAACTTTACATAATAATCACCTACAAAATGATCGCCTTTCATACCAGTGCTTTCTGGTGTGGCGCCATTAGCAAATAATTGCCAAGCAATCATACTTTTACAAATATGAATACCTCTATCGTTTACAATGCAGGTTTTAACAATATCGTAGCCATTTGCTTTCAAAATTTCTGCAATGCTCCAACCCAAAAAGTTATTGCGTAAGTGACCAAGGTGTAATGGCTTATTGGTATTTGGCGATGAATATTCTACCATCACACGCTTACCCTTTGGCGCAGCCTTACCAAAATTGTCATTATTAAAATTGGTATTGGCAAAGTTAAGCCAGTAACTATCAGCGATGCTTAGGTTCAAAAAGCCTTTAATTACGTTGTAAGCTGTAAAAAGGGTAGGGTTATTGGCTACTAAATATGCACCAAGCTCTTGCCCTAAATCATCGGGTGATTTTTTTAATTGTTTTACAAATGCAAATAATACAACGGTATAATCGCCTTCAAACTCTGGTTTGGTAGCATTTACCAATATAGCAGCATCTTGAATATCTATTATATATAGGGCAGAAATTGCTTTAGCCGTAATTTGTTTAATCTGTGCAACAACACTCATTAGTTGTAATATTTGTGGGCTGCAAATCTAACTGTTATGCCCTTAACTTTACTGCCATTTATGAAGCATTTACATCAACAGTTTCGCAACCTTATTTTATTGGTGGTAGATTTCTTTTATCCGCTGTTTAAAAAAGTAATGCCATTACAAACCTTTCGTTATGCGGCATGTGGTGGGTTTAATACTTTACTAGATATTACGCTATTTTTTACATCGTATACCTATTTATTCCATGGTGAAGCATTGCATCCATTGCCTAGTTTGTTACCAAATTTAATAGTAAGTGCGCACATTGCAGCCTTTTTAATCAGTTTTTCAATCACTTTCCCAGTTGGGTTTTATTTTAGCCGTTATGTGGTGTTTCAAGAAACAAGTGGTAAAAAAATTACACAACTTACCAAATACATTTTTGTGGTTTTTATTTGTTTAATGCTGAATTATGGCTTTTTGAAGATTTTTATAGAAGTATTTAAATGGCACGCATTAATATCTAAGCTACTCACCACTTTGCTAGTAGTAAGTTTTAGCTATATTTCTCAAAAGCATTTTACATTTAAAACGGTGGTTGAAGATTAATTAATCACGGATTAAAATGATTTGATGATGCGTATGATTAAAAAAAGCGATGATCTAACGACCATCGCTTTTTTTATGATTTTAAACTCAGTATACTTTACGGTTAGCTCTTATTTTACAGTAAAGCTTATTTTGTGATCGCCCCAAAGAAGGGTTATTTTCCCGTCTTTATTCGCATCAATTTTAAATTGTTCTGTAAAACTTCCTTTTCCAGCTTTTGCAGTTACACGCAATGCGTCTTCTGCTTCGGCATATTTAAAAGCACCCCATTGTTTAGCAGTTTTATTAAAAATAATGGTCCAATCATCTCCATTTACCAAAGTAAAAAGGCTGTATTTGCCAGCTGGAAGTGCTTTGCCTTCTACTTTTACATCTTTACTAATTTCAAAAGTAGTTGCTTCATTAGCACCCGTGCGCCATACTTTGCCAGCCATTGGCTCTAAATCTTTACCAATAGTTCTACCTTTTACAGATGGGGCACTGTAATTAATTTTTACTGTAGCACCGCTAGCAAGGGTTGTTTCTGTGCTCATTGGTGGACTTGCTGGTTTGGGTTTGTCTTGTGCTAGTACTGCTGTGCTTACAAACAAGGTTGTAAACATTAAAGAGGCGATTACTTTTTTCATGTGTGGTTGTGTTTTTTATAATTACGAATATATTGTTGCTTTTGTTTCTTATTATTTGTTTATGATGTGTGGCTATTGTTTTAAGGAAAATTAATTTAGACTTACAAATTCTGGTCGCTTTACGTATTGACTATTATATTTAAAACGTAAATCAGTTGCAAAAGTAACATTCCAAGGGTTCATATTGTTGGTAGTTCTTGGGTAATAAAGTACTTTTAACTCCATCGTACCAAATATTAAGTTCTCGTTTCGGCTTCTAACGCCTGCACCCACTGCTGCATAAGCATCCCCATTAGTAAGTGTGTAACCTATTGGTTTTAAATAAGATATATTGGTAAAAATAAATGGTGCAAAGCTAAAACCTGCTAATTTCCAAGTATTGTAAAATACAGATGTACAGCCAACGGTAAGCCTTGTTGTAGATAAAGTAGCTGAATCGCTATTAAATTCTTCAATGCCATAAATACTGTTTAGGCGTATTGGCTCATCTAAGGTTCTATTATATTGTTGAGAAATACTCGCATTTAAAAAATGCCTTGTAAACCATCTACTATTACCTAGTTTTCTTAGTCGAGTAAAGCTTTCTACGCCTAAGACAATACCTATATCCTGTAATTCTTTTTTATTAAAATAGCTACCAACTTTAAACGTGTAGTTAAAATAGCTTTTTCTACTAGTAAAATAATTACGTTGTAAATCAATGCCTAAATAGGGGCGAGTTACATCACTTCTATCTGCCCAACCAGCAATCAATGAATAATTAAACCCTTCGGGAATATCCTCATTTCTACCAAAACCAAATAAGAAATTGGTTCTATAGTACTCTTGTTTAAAAATAGTATAAGCACCTAACACACTATTTAAATTCGCATACTGATACACATATCTATCATGGTAAAGTGTGGGCGTTTCTACATACTTTCTTTCGGTTATGCGTAGCGCTACAAACTGCTTTACTTTACGCACAGTACCTTCATCATTTGCTAGTTTTCCTGTTATATTATAACCTGCCCATGTATCAAATAAATTATACTTATAATTAAAATTGGTATAAAAAATAGAATCTTGAATATATCTATTCGTTGTATAATGTGTAGATGCTTCAAATGAACCAGTCCATAAAAAATAAGGGCTTACAAGTGGTAAGTCTAGGCGAGAATACATTGTGGTTTCTTCACGTCTGCCACTATTAAAAGCAGGTGTAATATTATTGTAACCAATGGTAAAATCTACAAAGCTGCCTTTAATATTTCGCTTGGTATATTCTGCTCCAACACCATATTTTTGAATTCTATCAAAATCGTAATACTGCTGTACAATAATGCGTTGGGCTTGCCCCATAAAATTATCTTCCTTTAATTCTAGGTAAGCATTTGTAGGTGTACCACTACCTGTACCACTAATAGAAAATACATCTTTATATACCACTACAACGTCAACTCCACTGGTATCGTTTGCGGTAGGGGTTACCAATATTCTGGCATCTTGTATATAACTTAGGTCACGCAAAAAGCGTTCATTATCTGCTACCAAATTCGGAAAAAAGTGTTCGCCTTTTATAAAAAATAAATTGTTGCGAATGATTCTTTCTTTTGTTACAACGTGTAAATTATCTGCTAGTCGCAAGAAGAATGTTTTTCTATAAGCATTTGTATCATTGACAGAGCCACCAAATGTTATATTAACAACTTTGATACTATTGATTTTCTTATCTTTAAAATGTAAGTAGGGATCTACGTTGTTAATAGTTGCACCTATTGTATCGGCTGGCGTATCTATCGAAATACTACGCCCCAATTTGCCCAAAAGCCCTTTCTTTTTTGCGAGAAAAAAAGTATCTAATTGGGGCGTTGTTTTAGTTTGTGAGAAGCAGACTACCACCATGCTTGTAGCCAAAAAGCATGTTACAATGAACTTACAATAATAACCGTGTAATGCACTATTCATTGGTATGGCAACTATTTTTAACAGGCTTGTAAATATAGGTAATCAACGGTTTTTTTAATTGAATGGTTGTGTTAAATGGTTTGCAATAATTCATATTTAACCAAGTATACATAAAAATGATGCCATGTTGTAATTTTCCTGCTATCGAAACGTCTTTAGTAACAAATGTTGATTTTAAATACCTTCAACAATGTATCAAACAATATTTTTGTAATTCTTTAAAAGAAGCAATTTATGACAACAAATGAGGGAATAGAAAAAGTACATGTATTAATTATTGGTAGTGGCCCCGCTGGCTATACAGCAGCTATTTATGCCGCTCGTGCTAATATGAAACCGGTGTTATACCAAGGAATTCAACCGGGTGGTCAATTAACCATTACTACCGAAGTAGAAAATTATCCAGGCTATGCAGATGGTGTACAAGGCCCAGAAATGATGATTCATTTTGAGAAACAAGCTACTAGAATGGGCGCAGATATACGTTATGGTATGGCAACTAAAGTTGACTTTTCTAAGCAGCCATACCGTGTAGAAATTGATGAAGAAAAATGGATTGAAGCAGATGCGGTTATTATTTCTACTGGGGCATCGGCAAAATGGTTGGGGCTAGAAAGTGAACAACGCTTAAATGGTTTTGGCGTAAGTGCTTGTGCAGTGTGCGATGGTTTTTTCTTTAGAGGAAAAGAAGTAGCAATTGTAGGTGCTGGCGATACAGCTGCTGAAGAAGCTATGTACCTATCAAAACTTTGTACAACTGTACATATGATTGTGCGAAGTGGGCAAATGCGTGCTAGTAAGGTAATGCAGGATAGAGTAGTTGCAACTCCAAATATTAAAATATACTGGAATAGCGAAACCGAACAGGTACTTGGTGAACATAAAGTAGATGGTGTACGTATTAAAAATAGATTAGACAATACCACACAAGATGTACCAGTCAGCGGTTTTTTTGTGGCCATCGGCCACGAGCCAAACAGTGGTATTTTTAAAGAATTTATTGACATGGATGAAACTGGTTATATCAATACAATACCGGGTACGTCTAAAACCAATGTAGAAGGTGTTTTTGCTGCCGGCGATGTACAGGATAAAAACTACCGTCAAGCTGTTACAGCAGCAGGTAGTGGCTGTATGGCTGCGTTAGATGCCGAAAGATATTTAAGTGCAAAAGGCTTGGTATAAGCTGAGTTAGTTTTTAAATAAAAAGACATCCAAAGTTGTAATGCTTTGGATGTTTTTTTATCTATACGAAACTTTTTTGGTATTTCAAAAAGTTAGTTAGAGAAAATATCAAATTTACTTTTTGGTCGCAAGTTGTCAAGCCATTTAAATTTTCTTAATCTTAATTCTTCATGATTAATTTGTCGCATAGGGTAAGCTGTGCCTTCTAAATTGTTGCGCAGAACAATTTTTTGTGGCGATGTACCATCGCCTTTTCGTTCAAAATACATATCAATTACATCGCAAGTGGCTTTATTTACCCCAAGGTATTTATTGGTTTCATCTACACCGTAATACACCGTTTCTGCATTGCCTTTTGCTCGTAATTGATCTATTTTTCCATTTATAAAAAAGCCATTAATCGTATTACCTTTTATTTGGTTAAAATATTTATCCGTCAACTTTTGAATACTCATGGCATTTTCAAAAACGTATAATCTTTCGGGCTTTTTATTTTGTATAAATAGATACATGGTATCACCAGTAATTTGATTTTTTTGTGCCCAAGTAACTGGATTTTTAAATAATCTAAATACAGAATCTTCACCAGAATAAAACATACTATCGCATACAGCTTGCAACGAATCGTTAAATATCTTTACATGATAGTAAGCCTCAAAATAGCGATCTGCAGATGAGTCTTTAGGGTTCTTTTTGGTAAAAATGATGGGCACTTTGCCTTTTACCGAATCTCTTACAACAGGTACGTCTTTTGTTTTTAGCAATTCGCTTAACCTAGATGTAAATAAGGTGTCGGCTGTAATATAAGTGGTATCTTGTGTCTGTTTAATGAGTAATAATGGCTTTAGAGTTGCTAATAAAGCATTTGTTTTTCTATTGGCTTTAATATTGCCAGCAATTAAATCGTAACCCACACTGTCTTTTGTTCGGTATACAGCGTTACCATCGTATTCACTTAAGCCAGTTTTATCGTCTACTGCAATTTTATCGGCAGTAAACGTATACGTGCTATCGTCAATAATTGGTCGCATATTAAAAAAAGCTTTTTTATTCTTGGTATCGTAATAA
>JAYWCY010000370.1:0-4585 GCA_043780175.1 Chitinophagales bacterium | reverse complement strand
GGTAATGATAGCGCCAGGTTCTATAATCACCACATTAATATTAAACTGTTTTAGCTCCATCCTCAGGCTATCGCTTAACCCTTCTACTGCATGTTTGGTGGCATGATACCAAGCACCGTGTGGCTCACCTAGTTTGCCACCAATAGATGAAATATTGATAATAGTACCGCTGCGTTGTACACGCATAGTAGGCAACAGCAATTGTGATAATCTTGCCAACCCAAATATATTCACCTCAAACTGATACTTTGCTTCGGATAAAGGCACATCTTCTAATGCACCAAACGAGCCATACCCAGCATTATTTACCAATACATCTATCCTATTTTCAGTAGCTAATAAAGTTTCTACCCCACTTAGCATGGATGCGTCATCAGTTACATCCATTGCCAACAATTTTACACCAATGGCTTGTAAATCCTGCATCTTATCAACCCTTCTTGCAGCGCCATATACGGTAAAGCCTGCTTGCACTAAAAGTTTAGCCGTTTCTTTACCAATACCTGATGATGCGCCAGTAACCAATGCGACCTTTTGCATAGTATCTATTTTGAGTTTGTAAGGTAGACGAATACGGCGAGGAAAAATTGTACCCAAGGTCTAATATGATACATTAAATAATGCTGACGCATGGCTTCCAGCTAAACATTGCCCAAAAACACCCAATCTACCCCGTAACATGTGTTGTAAAACCGCCCGCCGCAGCGGCGCAAGCTTTTCTGCGGCCATAAAACCACCCGCCGCAGCGGCGCAAGCTTTTACTTTACTATTTTATAACCATTATATGCCATCGCCCGCCAAACACCAGCCGCAACATGGCTTCCTTCTTCTAAATCAACATTCACAAAGCGAATGTTACGTATTTGCACAATATTTACAATTGTATTGGCAAAATAATCTTCTACGCCACTACTTCCCTTACACTCACCTAAGTAATAACTATCTCGTATGAAAGTATAAAGTGTATCGTTAGATTGTTTGCGTGTTTCGCAAAACCAGGATACAAAAAAGCCCCACAAAAATTGTGAGGCTTAAAGTTTATTACTTCAATTTCATTTGCGCATAAAAGGGATGATCTGGATTAATAATAAGTTGTTGGCTTTTCGGATGAATCAATACATCCATATCTTCTAAAGATATTGGGCCTAATAATGGCTCACAATTACCTGGTAGTACCATTGCTCTACAGGTAGTTGCACGATTTTTAAAATGTACTTGCACATTATCTACCACATCACATTCTATTATTCTGCCATCTACGGTTTCGAAATTTCTTCTTTCTTCTATAGGAAATTGCAATTGCGACTGTATTTCTTCATTAATACAAAGGTTGTAGCTGCCTGTATCTACTAGCATGTTGGTGTTCATCTGCTTAACCTCTTCTTCACCTATATAATGCCGTTTGGCAAGTATTAAATCTTCGCCATTTATTTATGTAACATCTGCATATACTAAACCCATATTCAATTATTTAAGTAGTGCTAAGTTACGTTTATTTGTTACTAAAAGTGTCCCCTAAGCTTTTAGCCCTTGTTAGCAAAAGCAACGCACACAAAAGCTGAATAATAAAACAAAGCCTATGTGCTTCATTCTATAATTACTTTAATGCGCCACACCTTCTCGCCAGCGTTCTAAAATTTCGGCTTTTAGTTGTGCTATTATATCATCTAGACCTTCGTACCAGTCTAAATGTGGGCTTGTTTTATCGCAACCGCCAGCATGTGGTATGCATTGTGTGTCTTCCCATACTTTGGTGCAACTTGGGCAGCGGCCGCCTGTACTAAATGTATCCCACACATGGCCGCAAGTGCAGCTCCAATAAGGTTTACCGTCTGGCTGCCATTCGCATTTTGGGCAACGTATTTTTATATCATCCATTGGTATATTTATTTATAGTAAGGCATATGGGTATCAAAAAAAGCTTTAGAGCTGTTTTCCCAATTTTGCATGGCTTGATTACGATTATTGTTGGTAGTATTAATGCTTTGGTTAAAGTTATTTACGGCTGCATTTATTTCTTTTACACCTTTATTAAATGCATCTACATCTTCTTTTTTTCTATCAGAACCAGATTTGGCATCAAAGGCTTTTTTCATCTTCTCAAAGTTCTCTTGCTTTAAGTAGTAGTCTAGCTGTTTTGGCAAGTCAACCTCAGCATTCTTTTTGTAAAATTGTAATGCTTGTCTGCAAGCTACTGCCAGCGATGGATCACCCATAAAACTCTTCATACTATCTAATGCCAATAAACCTTCGGTAGCATATTTTATTAATGCGTTACGACTTTGTTCTGCATCGTTTAGTTTTTTATTATTTAGTGCTTCGGTTAATTTTCCATCTTGCCAGTTACATTTAAAAAATACCAAATACACTTGGTTGTAATAGTGGTTTAATTTAGAGGCAGTTTCCATTTTTTGCCCCAATTCGGTTTTCTCACCTTCTACAATATTTACATTGTACTTAGTGCCAAATTCTTTGTATGCTTTATTGATATTATCGTTCGCTTCTTGTAATTTCTCGCCTGTTTTTTCTTGTAATAGCAAGTAGGTTTGCATTTCATCAAAACTTTGCTCACTAATTTCTTCCATATTTACAATGTGGGCATAATCTTCATTAAATATTTTATAGCAAAAATTAATATAGTCAATGCTTTTTTGGCGTAGCAAGTTATCGCCTTTATATAGCGGCAAACCAATGGTATTATATTTACTTTGTGTAATGCTTTCTATGGCTGCTTGACGCAACTTCTCTACTTTTTTTAAGCGTTTGCCATGTGCGGCCGCACTTACATAAGCCATATACTTTTTATTCATCTCGCCCTGTGCATTGGTTACAGAAGTCATGTAAGCACCAGGTCCATCCGTGTTTTGAGCTTTTACTAATTGTAAATGAAGTAGCATTAGTAATATGGTAATTACTAGCAGGTTGCCGAATCGTTTCATAAGCAGTTTTTAGTATATCCGAAAATATAGTTTATTACAATACGAGCCAACTATTTTTATAATGTTTTATTCTGGCTTATAAGCAGTTTTGGCTAGTAATAAATGATCTTGTAACAAATGGTTACGCTTAAATGAACGGAAAGATTGGCTTTTCTGTTTGCGTTCTGCTTTTGATAGCACAATATCTAATTCTGGCTTACCAGCATCTACCCATGCAGTGTACCAAAAATCAGCCACCATATCAGCAGATTTAATTAATTGTTGGTTAATAGTTGGTTGCAAGCTTTCGCCATAAGCTTTTGCAAACGCATCGGTATAGTATTTTAAATTTCTACCGTATTTAAACACCGTTTTGTATTTTAAACTATCTGGAAACCTTAAAGACACTTCTTTTTCTTTAGCAAAAACATCAGCTACCAGAGCGTTAGTACCTCTTATTTCTTGCCAAATAGCTAGTTCTGGATTGGCTAAATAGGCAGCCTTATGCTTACTATGCAAATTATAAGTACCCATTTCTACTTCTGGCGTTACACTTTCCCACAAACCATGCAAACCCTTTTGATTAGTCATTTGCCCGTCGTAATTAATAGATGTATGCAAAGGCACATGGGCATCTTCAATATAATGGGCTAAATCGGCTGCAAAAAATAAAATCTTACTCGTATCATTTGCTTTAAAAGCCTCTGTTAGCTTTGCTTTCATAGCTATTACCTGGTAAGGCACATAACCATATTTTATTAGCGAATCTTTTGTGTATTTCTTCACGGCATCATCCCAACCAAGTGGCATTTTATAGGCGGCACTATCGCCATAAGCTTCCATATCTATAAAGTGTTTAGGGGCTTCTGTCGCATCGCTGCTTCTACGTTCGTCTGGTCTGGTACAATCTTTTACCAAACCTTTCATTGACTTATAAAAAAAAGGCTGCATGGCTTTTGGCAATTCGTAAATGGCCAATTGTGTAGTGGTATGGTGTACTAAATACCCCCAACTTAATAAACTAATAACAACAGCCAGTAACAATACTGTAAAAATACTTTTCTTAACTACTTGCATATTTTAGATTTAATGTTGCAATGATAGGTGAAATATTAAGCGTTGCTTGGGGTTATTATATGAACGTATTGTAAAGTTGTATTCGTATTACCTCCACGGTTGTCCGTAAAATAAATAATCACGATACAAAGTGTTGGTATCGTAAATAAGTAACTTATATTCGAGCCACAATCATATTATATGGCTTCTATTTTAGAGCTTCACCATCTGCAAAAATTTTACGCTACGCAAAAAGCAGTTAGCGATATTAGCTTCAACATTGAAAAAGGTAGCATATTTGGTTTACTAGGCCCAAATGGTGCTGGCAAAACCACCTTACTACGTATGATTACAGGTATCTTTTACCCAGATAATGGTCATATCATATTTGATGGCAAGCAGTTTGACCCACTTAACGACATCATCAAAATTGGTTACATGCCCGAAGAAAGAGGCTTGTACAAAAAAATGAAAATTGGTGAGCAAGCATTGTATTTAGCGCAGCTAAAAGGCTTAAGCAAAGCTGAGGCAATGGAAAAAATAAAGTTCTGGTTTAAGCGACTAGAAATGGAGAGCTGGTGGAATAAAAAAGTAGAAGACCTAAGCAAAGG
>JAYWCY010000369.1:0-6880 GCA_043780175.1 Chitinophagales bacterium | reverse complement strand
TTTTTACAGTGTCAATAACTGGCTGGATAGTTTTTGTATTTAATTGTTTTATTTTTTTAATAGGTAAGGCTTGGGTTACAATTGCCCATTGGTTATCATTATCTGTAAAAAGTGGTAACAAACCTTCTGGCACACTTTTTAAAGCTGTTTCCCCACTATAATTTAAAACAAATTCAAATGTTTTCACTAGTGCATCATCGACCGTAAGCCCATAAGGCGCTAACAATTTATTTTTTTCCGAAGAATTGTCTTCAAATTGTTTAAAATGGTATTTATTTATTTTCTCCCCCAATATTAAAAATAATCCCCAAATATGAGAACATGGCTCTATTGCCTTGAAATGTTGACAATTACATCCAACAATTACATACCCTTTTTTATCTGATTTTTCAATAAACTGGCTAAATTTACCCTTAGAATCTATTAAGTCGAACCGCTTCCCCCCGTTAGATTCTTTTATGGCGTATTGCTTCTTATTCCTTAACATAGTTATAGCCTTTTGGCTGGAGTTAGGCTTATTGGCAATACTCCAAAAATCTGGCATTGCGTTTAACTGGTATTCCATGCTAATTAGGGGTAAATCAGTATCATCACTTGAAGTTGCTGTTAAATGAAATACTTTAGCTTGCAAAGGGCGCTTGGCTACTAAGGTTGATTGATTAGTACTACTTAGTGCAACAGCGGCAATATGCTTGCAGTAATCGGAATGTTCGTAATAATAAAAACAATTACATGAAGCTGCTATATTGAATAATTTTTCGTCAATTTTTAGCTTTACATTATATTCTTCCAACATTGAACCTGTTACAACTGCATGTATTTCATTATTACCCAATAAATAGATACTTTTCACTCTTTTCAGGATAGATTTCCCTCTTGAAATAATGATTTCTGGTATATCGTTTTCAATAAACTTTTCTAAAATATCTATTTGCTGGCTACTAAAATCCATAATGGTTGATACTAAATTTTAAAAAATTAAAAGAAGCGAATTTAGTACAGAATAGATTTATATTATATAGAACAAGTTAACACATTGTGTATAACTTACGAACTAATAGCTAAAGCGCTATGAATTCGAGAAAATTGTGTAAGCGTTATTAAAAAAATGAAAGATTAGTTGGTACAATAACAATAAAACTGAAGATTAATAATTAGAAAACGTTCGGCTTCTATTAATCTTTAAGTCTCTTAAAATACCCGATTTGGGGCTAATAGTAATGTTGAATGAACGGTATAAACCAATTGGGCTTACATTGATAGCCAGCTGCCAGCAATGCATTTCTCTAGTTACAAACATGCTAAATTGATTCAATTTGCCAGCATTAAGATCGTAATAACCATTGCCACCTACTTTCCATTTTTCAGTTAGACTAAAATCGCCAGAAAAGTTAAGGCTACTAAATACTTGTGTGACATATTGGTAATTGGCAGCAAACTGCTTGGTATAATTGAGCGAGTAACTTAAATTCAAACTCCAAGGTATATTAAAGTCGGTAAATTCTGCGGGATTACTACGAGCATATTGTAATTGGCGCTGCTGTTCATCTGGCGTTAAAAAAGGATCTATAGGCATCCGGTCTTTATCTTTTTTACCATCCTTTGGCTTGCTTTTAAACTGTGTAGATAAGGCAATATTACCAGAGGTTAATCTGCCCAAACTAAACTTACCAGCATCCCACACATACTTATTTTTTCTAAAGCCAGAAACATCTACTTGGTATGGATCCAACGTAAAACTACCAGTAATATTAACCACATCAAACAAGGTAGTACGGGCATAAAACTGAAATGGTGCTAAAGCGAAACTATCTGCCAATAAATTGTACGATGAATTAAACCCAAAACCATCAATTAATTTTACTTTTTTAGTGGCATTGGCTTTGGTACTATCTTTTTTATCTTTCACCTTCATTTCTAGCAAATTATCTATCCCAAAACTAATGCTACCGCTATTGGTGCCTCCAAAGCCTCGCGAGCCAAATTGAGATACCCTGGCAAAGTGTTTTAAACTATCCACTTGCACCGTATAAAAGAATTTACTCGATAAATCTGGTGTGTAGGTAAACCCCACAGTTGGGCGAATTTCATGCCTAATAGCCACGATATTTTTCGACTTTTTAAACAGGTACGTACCAAATATTCTGGTATTGGCACTAATTCCAAAACTCATCTGTGCAGAGCGGTACAAGCCTTTAATCATAGACGTATCTAGGCGCTGGTTGGTACTATCCCATTTTAAAATTGTTTTTTGTGCATACCAGTTTTCTGAATACGATATGCTTGGACTAATAGTGACAGCACCTAACGCTGGCAAGGCCAAACTGATCGGAATATTATGTGTGGCGGTCCACTGCGTGGTATCTAATAGTTTTCTTAACGTAACACCAGCTGTATCGTAGTAAGATATCTGGTTACTAAACGAGCCACTATAACCAATACCCAATTTTTGATACCATTTGCTGGTACCCACACTTTCTTTATTCTGAAATGGGTAAAAAGTATTAACGTTGAAGCCGATGTTTGGCAAACTCAAATTCACCAAACGGGTGGTATTATTTTGATTATGATTTGCAGAAATAGATAAGTTGGCCTTACCTCTAAAATCTTTACTATAGTTAATAGTAGAACTTAATTGATTTTGAAAATTAAGGTATGGATTATTAAGTACTGTTTGATTATACCTACTACTTGCGAAGTTGACACTTGCAGAAAAATTAGTACCTGGGCGAACACGTGGATCTTGCGAATGCTGCCAGTTGATACTATAAGATTTTGATGTGGTAAACTCATCTTTAGGGAAACTAGTAGCACTATACCCATAACTTCTATTTAAAGCTTTGGTATTTTGAAACGTAATATTTAACCCCCCATTAAATCTGTAACGCTTTTGGTATTTAGGACTTACATTCAAGCTCCAACCACCATAGCTGTAAATATTGGCTCTGGTAACTACATCTATATACTCACTAATCACTTTATAATAACCAAGGCCTTCTAGCCCCAAACCATAGTCTTCACTTACATTAAATGCAGGTGGTAAAATACCAGAATGCCTGCCTTGTACCAATGGATAAATACCAAAAGGAATACCAATTGGTATAGGAACGCCTTCAAATTCTGGTGATGCTGGCCCACTTACTGCCAATTTATTACTAATCATCTTCATCTTGCGTGTACGAATGGCAAAATGCGGGGTATCTAAATTACAGGTGGTGAAACGCCCACGGTAGGCATAATATTCGGTAGCACTTACCTTTTTCATCACTTGCGCATTAATAAACATTTCGCCTTGCTGCAAGTAGGTATTTTTAGTAAGCCCTTTAAAGGTTTTTAGGCTAAATAAAATAGAATCACTAATGGTTTTCATATCCCCTTGCGTGAGGTTAGGCTTGCTGTAAGGGTTACCCGTAGTATCCCTAGCGCCATACGCTTTTACCATCTGGCCAGTTTGATCGTATTGAATAGTGGCGGCATCTAAGCTCACATCTTTATTAGTAACATTGGCTTTTCCATATAAGATAAATTCTTTAGTTGGTATAATTAATACCCCAGAATCTGATGCTTTGTATTTAATAGGCGCATCTAGCGAATCTTTAGAAATAGCAAGTGTATCAATGGTATTAATGCTATCCAGCTTGGCCTTAATGGAAGTATCGCTAATTGCTTTTTTAGTTGTATCGGACTTTGCAGCTTTAGGGGCTTTTGCAAAAAATGGTTTCTTAATTTTAGGAACAACCGTATCTGCACCAACAAATACCTTTAAAAAATTGAATTTATTGCTTACACTTGCACCTACAGGTAGTGTTAAAATAAACAAACCAGCAAAGGCCACAATAGCCCAACCCATTTTTTCGTTAATTTTACCTTGTTTGTTCATATTGGTATGTGGCAAAAATAGGTGCTGATTTGTAAATGACCTCTTAATTAAAATGCTTTAACTTTTTAGATATGATTGTAAGAAAATATGCTGCGTTGTTTTTGTTAAGCTTTTTGGTAATCTTGTGTACCTCGTTTACTACGCAAGCACCTAATTTACAAAAATCTCGTTTGCGTAAAATAGTCATAGACCCTGGCCATGGCGGTGCCGATAGTGGTGCACCTGGCAGGTATTCGTACGAAAAAAATATTGCATTGGCTATTTCTTTAAAATTGGAAGTATTGTTACGTGAGCAAATGCCCGATATAGAACTAGTGGTAACGCGTAAAAGTGATATTTTCCACTCCCCACCAACGAAAGCCAATATTGCGAATCAAGCCAAAGGCGATTTATTTGTATGTATTCACTGCAACAGTGCCGACCCAACCCGCCATAGCGAGTTTGTAGGCTACGAAACGGTAACTGTGGGCAAAGGCAAAAAGAAACATAAAGTAAAGAAAAAACAATACCGTACCTATTACACACCCAACCCAGCCAAAGGCACTGAAACCTATATTTGGGGGGCGCATAAAAACGATGATAAGCAATTGGCCATGCGAGAAAATCAGAGTTTGTATATAGATAGTACTTCTGCACAAAGTGTACGAGAATTTACCAAAGGCTCGGTAGAAGAAATGACCGCCATTAACCTAAGAACAAGATTATATTTTGATAGAAGTAAATCATTAGCCGAAACCATAGAAGATGAATTAGAAAAAGCTGGCAGAGTAAACAGACAAGCATTGCAACGTCAAAAAGGCATTTGGGTATTACAAGCCGTAGCCATGCCAGCCGTGCTGGTAGAAACGGGCTATATCAGCAACCCAGAAGAAGAAGATTATTTAAATAGCAAAGAAGGACAAGAAACCATTGCACAGTCTATTGTAAATGCCATAAAGCGCTACAAGTATTCATTAGATAATAAAACCATTGGCACTTCAGCGGCAGCAAGTGGTGGTAAATAAAGGTCGGTTCTACTATTTGGTTTTCCACGTTTTTATAGCAACATCCCGAAAGGTTTAAACTTTCGGGATGTTTTATTTCTGAAAGATGATTTTACCACCACATAAAACCTTGCGCCGATGCGGCGGGCGGTTTTATGGCCGCAGAATTGCTTCCGCCGATGCGGCGGACGATTTCATGTGAACCATGAAAGCTTCCCGCTGTGCGGCGGGCGATTTTACGACCACAGAAAAGCTTCCGCCGATGCGGCGGGCGGTTTTACTGTTCACATGAAGCCTTCCTGCCCTGCGGCGGACGATTTCACTGTTCACACGAAATGGTTTTTATTGATATATTTGACTTTACGGTGATAGTAAAAGCGACAATTTGTGCGTTTAGTAATAAAAGTGCCTGCAAAGTGGCATCTTGTTAGATAAGGCGCTGCGAAAAAGGATGACAAATGATATGTGCAGCATATAGGCAGGTAAGTCACCTGCATTTACAAGTCACTTAGTTAGATCGGTTTTGTATTTACAAGCTAAGTAACAATAACAAACAGCTCAATAGACCTGCTCGAGTTGAAATAAATCCATCTTATGAATCTGTGATAATTATTAGATTGCACGACCCAGTTCTTTCACCGTGCTTAAAATTATACAGTGGTTAAGCTCTTCTCTTTATGAAACTTACAGTTTACTAGTTGCAATGTATCGCCTTTGGCATTTTCGCAGAACTAGATTCGTTATTGCTCCCTTAGTTCTACACTATTTAAATTGTAGAAAACCTTTTAATGGGGAAATTATGCCTCATTGTATAATTATTTTATGAATTAGTGGTATTTCTTCAACTAAAAATTCTTGGCGTTGTTCTAGATATTCTTGAATGAAAGAATGTGAGAGTTATATAACTTTTTTCCAAAATTGTGTTATGCTTTCTATTGTCAAAAGTTTGACTTTTGCTATGTCTCATTCTTGAAAAATATGTAATGATGAGTAATTCTAATTTTGAAAATATTTATGACAAGTATTGTTCCATGCTATATGGTTTAGCACTGCAAATTTGTTCATCTAATACAGATGCAGCAGATGAAATACTAATAAGTACTTTTAAAAAAATATACCAGCAGGACATAAGTCAAGAAAAATACCCAGCTTACTGCATAACGCTAGTACAACTTGTTATAAAAACAGCAGGGGAATTTTATCCACTACTAATAGAAAATGGTTTTAGATTAAAACAATTTGAAAAAGCCCCGTTAATAAACCAATTCATTTGCAACCAAATAAGTTTACAAGATTATTGCAAAGAAAAATACCTTACTCCGCAAGAAGCATTACAAACCATTCGAAAAGAATTCAGCATACTAGGTGCATCTGAAAAAGAAAATTTTATGTCAAGAGATACACCAATTTTTGGGTAGGATGTATCGGCGTAGTACAGCACATTTAAATAACGCACTCAAGCTTCACAATTTACCCTTATTAAAAAACACTTGCAATCTTTTAGTTGTATTGCCTTTGGAAAGCATATTTGTTGCTAAAAGCAGCTGAATTGCTATTAGTAAAATCTAAATTTCGCAGAGCGAGAATAAAAAATCCCAGCTGCAAAAGCAGCTAGGATGACAACCAAAACAACCAATATAAACCCCATATCCAAATTACTGTTTCAATATTTGTGTATTTGCAAGCAAGCCATTTTGTGCATCCACCACATTTACAATATAGGCGCCATTCATTAAGGCTCTAGTATCAAAAGTGGCGGTATAATTTGCCCCAACAGTTGATGGTGTAAATGTTTGTGCTTGAATAATTCTACCAATTAAATCAATAATTCTAACAGTAGTTGCTGTAGTAGATGCTGCTTTAACCACTACATGTATCACACTAGATATTGGGTTTGGATAAATACTTAAACAACTAATACCTTGTTGTATAACCGTTTGTGAAGCTTCTGTGGTGCAGCCCCCTGTGCCAGTTACAGTTAATTTTACAGTATAGCTACCTACTGCATAATTGGCTG
>JAYWCY010000368.1:0-3114 GCA_043780175.1 Chitinophagales bacterium | reverse complement strand
GCAATGCCGTAAGCCAAACGCAACAAATTGCTGCTTTAAAACAAAATCTTCAATCTACTGAAAATCGTAAAATTGCGATACCTGTTGCTAATGGGTTAGAGATTATAAAATTGCACGATTTGGTATATTTTGAAGCAGAAGGTAGCTATACAAAAATTCATATTCGTCAGCAGCAGCCCTTACTAGTAAGTAAAAAATTAAAATACTTTGAAGACTTGCTAGGTGACGATCCCATGTTTATACGCTGCCATAGAAGCTATATGGTAAATCTGCAAAGCATTAAAAAATTTGTAAAAAGTGATGGCGGCAATTTAATTTTAGAAGACGGAAGAACCTTGCCAATTTCTATAGAAAAAGTTGAAGAAATTGTAGCTGCTTTAAATAAACTGTCCTATTAGTTTTTGGCTAATAATTGCTCTTTAGCATCTGGCACCATTAGCACATAACTTTTCACACCATTAATAGCCATTTCATCCAATATATCTACAACATTGCCATAGCTTGATTGGCTTGTAGGTTTTATTAGTACTATCATTTTTTTCGCATCCTTTCCAAGCAACTTTTGCTTACTTATTAAAACATTTCTTATACCCTTTGCTGTGTAATTTGTAATAGCGGTTTCTCCTATTGCCATACCATTATAATAAGCAATCGTATTGTTTGCGCCAAGAATTAAACTAATGGTTTTACTTTCTGGTGCCATGGTTGGAGGGTCTACTGGCTTATCGCTAGGAATGTTTATTGCCATTGCATTTGCAGTACTTAATGTAGTTGTAAAAATGAAGAAAGTAATGAGTAAAAATCCTAAATCAACCATTGGCGTTAAGTCTACCTTTGTTGATAATTTTTTACCTTTTTTTACACCTTGTTGTTTGCGGCTATTTTGTGCTTGTAACTCTGCCATACTATTCATTTTGTGGTTAATAAATTCGGTTGGTTTTAAGATGCAAGCCCTACATTATTCCACAAAAGCAGTTATTAACCAAGTAGGTTATTGGTAAATGTGATACGTATTTTTGATTGAAAGTTTTCGATGGTTTTAAATATTTCGATTAGTGTTATTTTATCAATACGGGTTAATGTTTTAGTATTAATAAAATTATCTGGTATGGAATGGTCGTGCATTATTTGTGTAGCATGTTTTTTTAAGCGCATACCCATTAAGTAATAATACGATTGTAACAATTCTTGGCATTCTTCTTGGGTAAATACACCTAGATTTTTCAATGCCTTTAAACGTTCACCGGTATTTACTTCAAATATGTGGTATTGTAACGCAAAAACCCTTACCAAATCAACAATTGGCGTCATAGTTTTCTTGATATCAAACACTTCGTGGTCGCCAACTTTAAAGGTTTTAATATTCTTGAAAAAGGCAGTTAATGGTGGTTCATATTGCAATGCATTTTTTGCCATAAAAAAAAATAATTTCTCCATTGGCTTTTTTAATTCTTCGTCTAAATATGCTTTCAATTCTTCCAAAATACTGTCTTCGCCATATAAAAATCGGCAATCGAAAAATGTAGAAAACTGAATCACTGTTTCGGGTACGCTTTCGGCCATCCAGCTATCATAATTTCTTTTCCAGTGCGATAAAGAGTGCGTCCATTTGGGATTTTGTGCCATATAACCGCCCGTGCAATACACAAAACCTACTTGATTTAATCTACCGGAAACTGCAGTTGCAAATTTTAAAAAATAATCTCTTACCAATTCACGGTGGTCGTTGGCTTTGTCTTCATAAATAATGGCATTATCTTGGTCTGTTTTTAGCGTTTGTTCTTTGCGGCCTTCGCTTCCAAGCACCATAAACACAAATTTGGCTGGTGGTGGTCCCATTTCTTTTATTACCGTTTCTATTATTTTCACAGCAATGGTATCAGAAACAGTTGCTATTAATTGGTTCACAATTTCGGTATGTACACCATTGTTTAGTAGCTGTAAAATTAATTCAGGAACTGCTTCCCATTTGCGTTTCAGCTCATCTAATGATACGGCTTGCCTGACAGATTGTATAAATACCAAGGGCGATTGACCTTGTTCGCTCAGCAATTTGTTTCTAGTAATGAAGCCAATATATGCGGCATCTTTTTCTATTAGTAAATACCTTGTTCGGTTACGAAACATTTGTAAAATAATTTCGTACACATAGGCATTTGAATTAATTGATACCAATGGATTATCCATAATATCTTTCACCATTGTGTCGTATGGTAATTGCTTTACCACCACCTTGTCGCGTATGGTTATATCTGTAATAAAGCCTATTATTTTGTTACTATCATTTTTTACAAATAAACAACTCAGCTTGTATTGTGCCATTTGCTTAGCGGCTTCAAACACTGGCAAATACTCGTTACAACTTACTATTTCACGATGTTCTATGCTTTCTATTTTTTTAGAAAATAATTGAGTTGGTGTGTTGTAATGTTGCTCAAAAGAAACCCCATTCTTATAAAAATGCGCAAACTCATCATCTAACATGCGCTTTGAAAACTCAGTAATAAAGTATTGAAAAAATGGCTCATAAGCTTGGCATAAATTTTTAAAATATTTTCTTGCTAATGTGTACACTAAAGTTCCCTTTTTCACTACTACCGTACGTAAGCATTTCTTCTCGTTTAGCAGCATTGAAATACCGCCAAAGCAGAAACCACTACCGTATATTTCTATCAATCTTTTGTTTTGGCTACTATCGTAAAAAAAAGAGTTGTATTCACCGGTCACAATAATATCAACACCTTTTAGGTTAGTTGTTTGTTGCTTGTAAATAATGCCGTCTTTATGATAAGTTACTTCGTGCAATAAACTTGCAGTTGCTTCAATCACATCATCTGGCAGTAAATGAAAAGGGGCGGATGTTTTTAAAAATTCGGCTTTTGCATTCATAACATTTGGGTATTTGAATGATGTAATTCAGCAATCAGATTATTGGTACATGAATTAATCAAAGTCATTGCGGTATTACATAGGTTGCTGCTTGTATAGATGCAATTGGTGGTTGCATAAAGTTTGTTATTTCTTTTTGTTTTACCAATTCAAAAAAGCAATCTGCAGTAGCTACTGCATCAGTCAATGCATTGTGTTGATTATTTAATGGTTGATGAAATAGTT
>JAYWCY010000367.1:0-2375 GCA_043780175.1 Chitinophagales bacterium | reverse complement strand
TTCTATACTTGCTGTATGTGCTGAAAGCCCCCAGTCATCTGTATAATAGCGGTAATAAGTTCTAAAAATTACTTTGTCACCGGCAAAATAGTTAAGTCGTACACCCACAGGTATTTTAGTTCTTGCAGACGGGAGATTCTCTACTTTTTCTGTGCCATCAGTAAAATAAACTCTATGAAAAGGTAATCCTAAATAGCCATTTTGCGTAATGGCATCTAAAAATAATGCCGCTTGTAAACGTCTATTAATTACCTGCGAAAAACTCAAAGATCCTGTAAACGTATTTCTTGGTGTTGAAGGTATTTTATATTCACCAGAGCCCCCCCCGGAACTTAAAGTAGTTGTTCTACCGCTTGGAGTAGTAATGTAAACGGTGCCACCAGATGTAGTAGTCGTATTTGGAATTAATTCGGATGGATAAATCAATTTAACTTGGTCTAAATAAGCAGATACCTTTAAACTTACCTCACTATTATTGGTGATTTTTTTTGCCACATGTGCATCAATAGCATATGATTTATAATTATATTCTGTTGAGTAATATGTACCAATCCCAAACTCTGTACCCTTCTTTTCATTTTCCGCTGTCCAGTTTAAAGATGGATACACCCTTGTACCACCTTGCGAAGAAGCACCAGTTTTACTAACATACGCTGCAGATGCTGCTGTATGATGATCTACCCCCAAACCTGCTGTGATGGTATGTTTGATATAGCCTGCACTGTGACCAACTAGTTTTAACTCAAGCATATTTGCCAAGTCGGTTACTTTTTCGCTACCAATACCACCAGTTATAGGTGAATGATTACCATCTTGTGTATAATAGCTCGTTACCAGATTCACCTCTTCTAACGCCAAAGGTTTAGATTTATATTCGGAAGTATCTTTTGTAGATACTTGCGCAAAAGCATGCATCAATAATATATATAAACCAACTACTGTTAAACAGATTTTCTTCATTTTCGAGCTTTTAAAAAACATCAATTAATTACAACCACAGCCACCACCAGTTTTACCACCATTGGCACCAGATGCACCTTCACGGTATGATTGAAAATTAGATTCATTTTTTTCTACTTTTCTGGCAGATAAAGCCATTTCGGAATCGTTAATTCTACTTTTTTGATACTCTTTTACATGTGTACAAGATGTAGTTATTACTACTGTAACGATTGCTAGTAAACGGAGTTTTGTGTTGTTCTTCATGAATTGATTTTATGAAAGTTTAATATTGCTCGAAGTGTATAATTTATTATCGTCATCTATAATAATCGCTTCTACGTCTTTAATTTGATTAATCATGTGCAAGCCAGCTTTAATACCCATTATCATTACAGGTGTAGCCATGGCATCGGCTATTTCTGCATTGGTAGAAATGATTGTAACACTCTTAATACCTATTACAGGTAAGCCTGTTCTTGGGTTAATGGTATGCGAATATTTTTTACCATTAATCACAATAAATTTCTCGTAGTTACCAGATGTCGCAACAGCCATATCACTAATCGCCATATACGAAAAAATGGCTCCTTTTGCATCTGGATGAGCAATACCAATAGTCCATTTACTACCATCGGGTTGTAAACCCCAAGTTGTTAAATCACCCGAAGCATTTACTATACCATTTGTTACACCAGCTGCTTGCATCACATATTTTGCACGTTCTGCTGCATAGCCTTTGCCAATACCACCAAAGCCAATGCGCATCCCTTTTTCACGCAAATACACCGTACTATTTTCTCTATCTAAGATGACATTTTTATAGTTAATCAATTTCACGGCTTCTTTAGCTTTTTCCTTACTAGGCAAGGCTTTCAGAGTCGTATCAAAATTCCAAAGTCGCTTATCTACCGAGCCATACGTGATATCAAAAGCTCCTTGTGTGGCATGTGATATTCTTAAAGAACGTTCAATTAAATTTAAGGTTTCTATACTCACTTGTACTGGTGTGATACCAGCATTAATATTAATTAAATGGGTTTCGCTTGAGGTATTATAAGTGGTTAATAATTGCTCTATCCGTTGTATCTCTACAACGCCTTTATCAATGCAACCATTTGCCCACAACTCACTATCAGCAACCACGCTAATTTCAAATTGGTTGCCCATTAGTAACATGGATTTCTTAAATGCTTGCATCTTTGTTTTTACTATTTATCAGTCTCTATTGTTACTTGTATCTCATTAATAAAATCTAAAATTGATACTTTCGGAAATCCATCCCAAGACTTTATAACTTTACCATTTTCATCTAGCAAAACGGTATAAGGAAAAGCGCCTTTAGCATTGTATTTATCTGCCAATGATTCATTAATTTTTTGCTGTGCGTCAGGTAATTGGTTTTTTTTATTTCTGGGAAAATCTGCATTTACAAG
>JAYWCY010000366.1:0-4036 GCA_043780175.1 Chitinophagales bacterium | reverse complement strand
CGGCAAAGACCTTCGGCCGCGGGACCTTCGCGGTGCACGTCATCGGGCCTGCGCCTGCCGGCTGCAGCTCATCTGAACCGCTGACTTAACAACCTACATCCGATTGCAATGGAAGGCCCACAGGCTGAGGCACGAGGCCGAGGCCTTGCTGTGCAAAGCGTGACGAATGTTGGGTTTAGACTTAAGCTTGTGTACTACTAACAATGAAAACGCCGCAAATGCGCCGTTGATATAATGAAAGATTTATAGTTTTTCGTACAATGCTCTTAGTTTTTCACGGGTCATTATTTGCTCCCAGTTTTTACCCAAAGCGTTTTCCCATAAAGGTTTCATGCCTAAGCTTACATTAATCATGGCTTCAAATTGCGCGTCTGACAAGTCTTTACAAATACCTTCTGGTATGTGAATATTATTCTCTGCCACCATTTGCTTAAACTCAGTTACACCTTTTGGATAATATTCTTCAATATGGTTCATCACAATACAGTTTCCAATACCATGTTTTGTACCCAATAAATAACTTAAACCATAGCTAACTGCATGAGCCACACCTACTTGTGAGTAAGCAATGCTCATACCACCTGCATAAGACGCCATCATTAATTTATCGTCATGCTCTTTTGTCCAAGTTTTATTACCCAAGAAAATATCTTGACAAAGTTGCAATGCTTTTTCGCCATAGCTTTTGCTAAACTCATTAATAAAGTTGCCTTCTAGGCTTTCTATGCAATGAATGTAGCAATCCATACCAGTATAAAAACGCTGATTGGCCGGGGCATCTTTGGTTAATTCTGGATCTAATACAATCTGGTCAAATGGCGTAAAATCGCTATTCATTCCAAGTTTACGTGTTGGACCAGTTAGCACCGTGGTTCTTGAAACCTCTGCACCGGTACCACTTAATGTAGGAATACCAGCTTTGTACACACCAGGAAATTTTACCAAATCCCATCCTTGATAATCTGCACTAGAGCCCGGATTGGTCATCATTAAACTAACCGCTTTCGCCAAATCCATCGTACTACCACCACCAATACCAATAATCCCGCTTACTGTGCCAAATTCGGCTTTTAATTGCTGCGCCAAATTATCTACTTGGGTAGTTTTTGGTTCGTATGTAACATCAACAAAAATGATTTTATCCTTACCACGCAATGGTATACGACTAGGTAAAGCTTTGCCTTCAAAAAAATGATCTACAAAAAAAATCATTGGCGCATCACCTTTGCGCTGTGGTGCTACTATTTCGTCTAATTGGTTAAAACTACCTCTACCATACACCACATAGCTAACCATTTTAAAATTTCTAAACTGCATATCCTTTATTTAGAGCACGAAATTGAGAGAATTACGCGAATTACACGAATTGAATTTACTGTAAGTCTATTTACTTTTAACAGTTTGCTGCCAAATACTGTTCATTTTCCAAAATTCTATGCGCTCAAAAAACGCATTACCACCACTGGTGTAGAGCTCTATGGCATTGTTAATTGCATCAGGAAATAATTGCACCGTAAACACAGCAGAGCCATTATTTGCATACACTTCTACAATGCTTTTATCATAGTAAATATGCAATTTTAATTTACCATTTATAAGGGACACTTTAGCTTTACAAATAGCCAGACTATCATAATTTTTATTGAAAGAAATTGTTCCAACATGGCTTCTATCGGTAAATAATGTTTGGGTAACTGCATTGTAGCCGATGGTAAAATATTGCCCATTACCAACCGCCATTTTAATACCCGTTTCGCCACTTGAAGGCTTTATTACACAATCCATTTCAAACACTTGGCTTTTGATAGGTAAAGTGAAGCCAATAGTGCCAACTTTTATATTATTAAAACTAGATTTTACACCGCGCAACGAACCCATATTGTTAACTGGCTGTTGCACCAATTGCCATTGATTGTTCACTTTTTTTACTGACAATTTACGAGGTAAAGCCATGGCGCCTTTCCAAGGTGTGGTTGGTATATCATTGGCATAAAACCAATTGTTTACCCAACCAATGGCTATCGGTTGTTTATCTGGTGTGGTATGATATGCAACAGCAGCGTAATATTCAGTTCCATAGTCTTGCTTAAAAATGGTGTTGATAGGGTTTTCGTTTGTAAAATTTACGCCATTAAATTCTCCTACAAAATATTGCATGGTGGCATTTTGAGACGTAAACAACACCCATTTGTATTTGCTAGGTTGGCCTTCAATTGGCACTTGCATTAAATCTGGGCATTCCCAAACACCACTGGTATCGCCTACTGGACCAAATGTGCTTATTTGCTGCCATTGCTGTAAATTTTTCGAAGCAAACAAGCCTACTTGGTGATCGTTAGGGAATGATAATGCCATGATCCATTGTTGCTTTGGTTGATACCAAAACACATTAGGATCTCTGAAATCTTTTTTATGATAATCTAATACAGGATTGCCTTTATACTTCGTCCAAGTAATACCCTTATCATTACTGAAAGCCAGATTTTGCGTTTGTAAAGTATCAGTATGACCAGTGTAAATAGCTACCAATGGCTGCGTATTATTTACTGAAAATCTAGAACTGTTATTCGCATCTAATACAGCCGACCCAGAAAAAGCCATGATGCCATTTTCTTCTTTAATAGCTATTGGCATTTGTTGCCAATGAATTAAATCTGTACTAACTGCGTGCCCCCAGGTCATATGCCCCCAAACATTGGCAAAGGGATTAGATTGGTAAAATAAATGATAGACACCATTGGCATAAACAAGCCCATTGGGGTCGTTAATCCAGTTTTGTGGCGTTGTAAAATGGTACTGAGGCCTGTACGGCTCTTGGTACAATTTGTTTTGTGCAAATGCCTGTGTGCTTATAATCAAGAGAAGAACGATATATTTCATATTGCAAGTATTGTGTAGCAATGAATATCGTTCAATTAAAGATTGTAGCACGTTTTACCTCACTTGCAAACGCTTGAGGTTGAAAAATAGACTCTCATAACCTGATTTAAATATTTACAGTAATCGCACAGCTTTTTCTAAATCTTCTGGTGTATCAATTTCCACACCCATATAATCTGTTACTACCATTTTTAAGGTAATGCCATTTTCTAAATAACGTAAACACTCAATTTTTTCTGCTGCCTCCATGGGCGTAATATCCCATTGGGTAAAGGTTAGTAAGGCTTCTTTCCTAAAAGCGTATACCCCAATATGTTCGTAGTAAGTTGGACTTACATTTTTATCTCTATGGTAAGGTATTACTGAACGGCTAAACATCATGGCATTCATGTTTTTATCTACCGTTACTTTTACATAATTCGGGTCTGCAATCAACTGCTCATTTTTTAGCACCTGCATTAGCGAAGCCACTTGAATTTTTTCTTCACTATCATCTTCAAATACTTGCAACAATTTTTCTAGTGGCTCTTTTTTAACAAACGGTTCATCGCCTTGTACGTTCACAATTACATCTACATCCATAAACTTCGCTGCTTCTGCTATTCTATCGCTACCACTTTCGTGCTGCGCTTTACTCATTACAGCTTTGCCACCATTATTAATAATTTCATCGTAAATAATATCACTATCAGTAACAACAATCACATCATCAAATAAACCAGTGGCAAGTGTATTATCGTGTGTATGTCTTATCACCGTTTTATTGCCCAATGACTGCATCAATTTGGCAGGAAAACGTGTAGCACCATAACGTGCAGGTATCATTGCTATTATCTTCATTGGTTCGGTATTATTAGTCTAAAATTAAAAATCCCCCCAACAATTGAGAGGATTTCAGGAATTATATTTTATAATTAATTATTCAACATCAGGGGCATTACTAGCATGAGTAAATCTTCGCCTTCTGCCTGCTCGCTTGGTTTAATTAGGCCTGCTTTTGTAGGTGTAGATAATTCTAATCTAACTTCGGTGGTATCTGCTGCATTCAACATTTCAATTAAAAATTTAGCGTTGAAAGCTATTTGTAAATCCTCACCATCGTATTGGCAATTCATACGTTCATTACCTTCAAAACTAAAGTCAACATCTTGTGCTG
>JAYWCY010000365.1:0-8442 GCA_043780175.1 Chitinophagales bacterium | reverse complement strand
CGACATTGTCGCATTAGTTGGTGGGTTAGTTAGCAAAGAAGGAGAATAAAATGCGAGAGCCAATATTTCCTATTGGCTCTCATATTTTACATATTTCTTCTATATTGACCACCAACTTCATATAAGGCATTTGTAATTTGCCCTAGACTACAATACTTTACCGTTTCCATCAACCCTTCAAATAAATTACCATTTGATATAGCTACCTGTTGCAAACGTTGCAACATATCATTTGCCTTTGCTTGGTTGCGTGTATGAAATGCTTCTAAATTTCTTATCTGCCATTGCTTTTCTTCATCGGTGCTACGTATCACCTCTGATGGTAAAATAGTAGGGCTACCTTGTTTGTTTAAAAATGTATTTACACCTACAATTGGCAACTCGCCTGTATGCTTTTGCATCTCATAATGCATACTTTCTTCTTGTATTTTATTGCGCTGATACATTCTTTCCATAGCACCCAAAACGCCACCACGTTCAGATATGCGTTCAAACTCTTTTAGCACAGCATCTTCTACTAAATCAGTCATTTCTTCTATTGCAAAACTACCTTGTATAAAATTCTCTGTTTTGGCACTACCAAGCTCTCTATTAATAATCAATTGTATGGCCATAGCACGTCTTACACTTTCTTCTGTAGGTGTTGTTATTGCTTCATCGTAGGCATTTGTGTGTAGGCTATTACAGTTGTCGTAAATAGCATACAAAGCTTGTAATGTGGTACGTATATCGTTAAAGTCTATTTCTTGTGCATGAAGACTTCTGCCACTCGTTTGTATATGGTATTTTAGTTTTTGAGAACGATCGTTTGCCTTGTATTTATACTTCATGGCTTTTGCCCAAATACGTCTGGCCACACGCCCAATGACACTGTATTCAGCATCCATACCATTACTAAAAAAGAAAGACAAATTAGGCGCAAAATCATCTATGTGCATACCACGACTCAAATAGTATTCTACGTACGTAAATCCATTAGTCAGCGTAAAAGCCAATTGTGTTATAGGATTCGCACCAGCTTCTGCAATATGGTAACCGCTGATGCTTACGCTATAAAAGTTCCTTACCTTATTATCAATAAAATATTGCTGTACATCACCCATTAATTTCAAGGCAAATTCAGTAGAAAAAATGCAGGTATTTTGTGCTTGATCTTCTTTTAAAATATCAGCTTGTACTGTACCACGTACTTGTGCCAGTGCATCTTGTTTTATTTGTTGGTAAATGTGAGGCGGCAGTACTTCATCCCCACTTAAACCAAGTAACTTTAAGCCTAAACAGTCAATTGAAGAAACGCCTAAATCTTGATTATATATTGGACGACTTGAATCTTGATACTTAGAACTTGCAATTTTTTCTACTTCATGCCACATGCCATTTGCTTCAATCCATTTCTCACATTGTTGATCAATAGCTGCACTTAAAAAGAAGGCCAATACAATTGGCGCTGGGCCATTAATCGTCATGCTAACACTGGTTTTGGCATCGCACAAATCAAAGCCGCTATACAATTTTTTAGCATCATCTACTGTTGCAATACTTACACCAGCATTACCAATTTTACCATAAATATCTGGTCTTATAGCAGGGTCTTCACCGTATAAAGTCACGCTATCAAATGCTGTGCTTAGGCGGGTTGCGGGTTGATTGGCTGCTAAATAATGAAAGCGTTTATTCGTTCGTTCTGGACCGCCCTCGCCAGCAAACATTCTTGTTGGATCTTCGCCTTGTCGCTTTAACTCAAATACACCAGCAGTGTAAGGGAATTCGCCAGGGATATTTTCCTGCAATTGCCATTTTAAAATATCACCCCAGTCTTTATATTTTGGTAGTACTACTTTAGGCACTTTAGTGCCGCTTAATGTTTCGTTAGTTAATGATTGTTTAATCACTTTGCCACGTACTTCATATTCAAAAAAGTCAGCTTGGTATTTTTTTACAATGCTAGGCCATTGCGTAATTAAAGCCTTACAATCTGGATTTAATTTAGCTTCTATTGTCGTTTTTATTGAACTTAATGAGTCATCTTTTAGTAACTTTTTTACACCATCTAATTGATATAAACTAGTAGCAATTGCAGCCTGTTCATTTACCCAAGTATCATAACTTTTATTGGTACTAACAATTTCCGATAAATACCTAACTCTTGACGAAGGAATGACCTGATTTTGTAGCTGATAACTCTCTAAAGTAGTATCTATTTTACCAAAAACTAGTCCTTTTTTAACCTCAATCGCTTTCGTTAATAATACAAACAAACGGTTAATACCAGCATCATTAAACTGCGCTGCAACCGTACCAACAATTGGCAAATCTTCATTCTTGGCTGTAAATAATTGGTGGTTACGTTTATATTGTTTACACACATCATTCAGTGCATCTAACGCACCAGCTTTATCAAATTTATTGATGGCAATCACATCAGCATAATCAAGCATGTTTATTTTCTCTAACTGAGAAGCTGCACCATATTCTGGTGTCATTACATATAAACTAACATCTACAAAATCCAATATCGATGCATCACTTTGTCCTACACCAGCCGTTTCTACAATTATCAAATCAAAGGCTTCTGCTTTGCAAATGGCAATCGCATCTTTTACGTGCGCACTTAAAGCCACATCGCTATCTCTTGTTGCTAGCGACCGCATATAACTGCGTTTGTTAGAAATCGCATTCATTCTAATTCTATCACCAAGCAAAGCCCCACCAGTTTTTTTCTTGGACGGATCAACACTAATAACAGCAATGGTTTTATCGTAAAAATTATTTAAAAACCGTCTTACAATTTCATCAGTTACCGAGCTTTTACCGGCACCACCCGTACCTGTAATGCCAAGAACGCAAGAATTAAATAGTTGATGGTTGATGGTTAATGGTTCACCATTTTCGGCAGCACTTATTGCCGTAGCAATTTTTCTTACATCTTTCACTTTACCCAAAACAAATTCGCCAACTTTATTTTGATATTCCAAAATCCCCCTTTGGAGGGGCGAGGAGGCTGCTTTGCATTTGTCAATCACATCTTTAATCATACCTTCTAAACCCATTGTTCTGCCATCATCTGGACTATAAATTTTAGTTATGCCATAGTCTTCTAATTCAGCTATTTCGCTTGGCAAAATAGTGCCGCCGCCACCACCAAATATTTTAATGTGGCTACACCCATTTTCATCCAGCAGATCTTTCATATACTTAAAAAACTCAACGTGGCCACCTTGATACGAGGTGATTGCAATGCCTTGTACATCTTCTTCTATCGCAGCTTCTACAATTTCGTACACACTTCTATTATGGCCTAAGTGAATAATTTCTGCTCCCATACTTTGCATAATTCTACGCATAATATTGATGGCTGCATCATGACCATCGAATAAACTTGCAGCGGTAACTATTCTAACTTTATTATTTGTGCCAGCAATCATATTATCTTCTGTTAAATACAAAAATAAATACAAAAACTAACATTTGTTAGCTTTTGTTTTGCTTTTCTTTACGCTCTCAAAATCAGCAATATGAGCTTTGAAGTTATTATTAATACCCTACAAAAACATCCAATTATTATATTAAAAAACGGAAATCATTCCAGTGCAGAAATTTATGCATTTGGTGGATTTGTAAATGCCATAAATGTTACTACTACCAATGGATTATTAAACGTAATAGATGGTTTTACCTCGGTAGAAGATGTAATTAGTAATGCATCCAACGGATTTAAAAGTAGTTTTTTAAGTCCATTTACTTGCAGGATGAATAAGGGTGAATTTGCATATGCTGATGCTAATTATAAAATTGAACATTTCTATTTAGAACCTCATGCCATCCATGGGTTACTATTTGATGCCGTATATGAAATTATAGCTACAAATAGTAATGATACTGAAGCTTCTGTGTCTTTAAAACATGATTATAAAGGTAGTGACAAAGGCTATCCTTTTGCATTTAGTATACAACATAAATGGGTGTTAAAAACAAACAACGAAGTATCAGTTACTACTACACTTATACATAATAATACAGTAGCTATTCCTTATGCTCAAGGCTGGCATCCTTATTTCAACCTTGGCAGTACAGTAGATAATTATACCCTACAATTTGATAGCAATACCATGTTAGAATTTGACGATACGTTGCTACCAACTGGCAAATATATTATCAGATATGAATTCGTAAATGAGGCTTCATTACATGGCGTATTTCTAGATAATTGTTTTGAACTGTCTAAAGCCATCAATCAACCAAAATGTGTATTGAGTTGCAATGGTATAAGCGTTACTATTGTTCCTGATAATAGTTACCCATACTTACAAGTGTACACACCAGACCACAGACACAGTATTGCTATTGAAAATTTAAGTGGTGCACCCGATTGCTTTAACAATGGCATGGGTTTAAGGTTGATTGAACCAAACACATCTAGTATATTTACAACCTCGTATTTTGTATCTGTAACCAACGTTTAACTATGCAGTCAGCAGCCCAAGCAATTAGCAGCTTTAAAGAACATTTTTCAGGTAATTATCGCATTTTCTTTGCACCAGGTCGCATTAATTTAATAGGTGAACATATTGATTATAATGATGGATTTGTATTGCCAGCGGCTATAAATAAGGGTATTTGGTTTGCCATTGCACCTAATAATACCAACACCGCAAATTTTATTGCAGCAGATATTGACGAACAATTATCCATTGATTTAGCCGAAGTAAAAAACATTGAAGGATGGCAGAGTTACGTGCTTGGCGTGTTGTATATACTACAAAAAGAAGGTTATAATTTTAGTGGCTTTGATTGTGTGTTTGGCGGCAATGTACCACAAGGTGCTGGCTTATCTTCATCGGCAGCTTTAGAAGCTGGCTTATTGTATTGTTTAAGCGAATTATTTCAATTAAATATATCTAAGCTTCAACTGGCTTTATTGGCGCAACAGGCAGAACATGCTTACCCTGGCACCAAATGTGGTATTATGGATATGTTTGCTAGCTTACATGGTAAAAAAGACCACTGTATTTTATTAGATTGTACAAGTTTACAATTCGATTATTCACCCTTGTTGCTAGAAGATTATGATTGGGTATTAATCAACTCAAAAGTAAAACACAGCCTTAACGATGGCGCTTATAATAAACGCAGAGAAGTAGCATCAGATGCATTGAGTTTATTTCAAAGTATTAATCAAAATATCAGCTCTTATCGTCATATTTTACCATCTGTAATTGAGCAATTTAAGTATGCATTAAGCACTGAAGAATATCAACGCAGCTTGTATATAACGCAAGAAATAGTGCGTGTTCAATTGGCTGCAGAATATTTAAAAAATGGCAAGCTGATTGAATTTGGCAAACTCATGTATCAAACACATGATGGTCTTAGCAATTTGTATGAAGTAAGTTGCCCAGAATTAGATTATTTAGTATCCCAAGCAAGATTGCATAGCGAGGTAATTGGTGCTAGATTAATGGGTGGTGGCTTTGGCGGCTGTACCATTAACTTAATAGATAAGAAAAATAGAGATAGCGTAATTGGAGATATCACTACTTCCTACCAAAAAACTTTTAGCATTACACCAGAAGTATATGTGGTAGAAAGTAGCGATGGTGTGCATGAATTATTTAATGTTGCATAATTGTTTTATACTACTGCAATCATACTAATTTCAACATTCACATTTTTAGGTAATCCTTTCACAGCAACTGTTTCACGCGCCGGGTAATCGCCAGTAAAGTAGCTACCATACACATCATTTACTTCGGCAAAAAAACTCATATCACTTAAAAAAATAGTCGTCTTTACAATATTATCAAATGTGATATTGGCTTCAGTTAATATTGCCTTTAAATTTTTCATCACTTGTACTGTTTCATCTTTTATACCACTGGTAATTACCTCGCCAGTAGCTGGTATAATAGCAACCTGCCCACTAATAAACAACCAATTACCCGCTTGTACGGCTTGATTATACGGACCAATTGGTGCCGGCGCGTTTGGGGTATTAATAATTTGCTTACGCATAATGTTTAATTTATTTAGAGCAGCAAGTAACGCCGTTTCTATTAATCAACCAACGTAAATTTGCTTTTTATTTTTTATACCTAAATAAATATAATGGGGCTTTTATTACATATAGATACTGCTACAGAATATGCCAGCGTTTGCCTTTCTAAAAATGGCATTAGCATTGGCTTTGCCGAAAATACTGACCAAAAAAATCACGGCTCTTTTCTACAACCTGCTATACAAAACATTTTTAAAATAGTAGATTTTTCTATTACTGAAATAGATGCCATATGCGTATCAAACGGCCCAGGAAGTTATACAGGGTTAAGGGTTGGATTAGCTTCTGCTAAGGGCTTGTGTTATGCCTTAAATAAGCCATTAATTGCAATAAACACATTAGAAGTAATTGCCAATGCAACTATTGAAAACTTGCTTAAAAATGAAACCATAGAATCTTCTACACTTTTTTGTCCATTAATTGATGCAAGAAGGATGGAAGTTTTTACTGCTATCTATAACCAATCCCTTACAAATATTGAACTGCCATCGGCTAAAATTTTAGATGAAAATACATTTACAGATATTTTAAAACAGCATAAAATAGTGTTTTGTGGTAGTGGTAGCGAAAAACTAAAAACGGTGTTACAACACTCGTCTGCAATTTTTTCTTCTATACAACATAATGCATCACATTTAATAAATATTGCTGAAAAACAATTTGTAAAAAATAACTATGCAAGCCTTGCTTACATTGAGCCATATTATTTAAAAGACTTCTTTGTACCTAAAAAACCTTAAAAAAACCTTAAAATTTGAAATAATAACATTAAATCAATGACATGCTGACAATAAAATATACTTTTAATTGTTGTTGTATTTTTTAACCCCCTAATTTCAACTAAAATGACATCTACACCACAAGCTTTGGTTCTTAGCAACGGAGACACATTTGCAAAAATTGATCTAGTGCAAACCAAAAAAACGGCTGCAATTTTAAGAGCCGTAAACCACAAGCTTCGTCAAACGATCTTGTCATTGCTAAACGACAGTCAAAAAATGACAGTTACAGAAATTTACGTAAAGCTACGTATTGAACAGTCTGTTGCTTCTCAACATTTGGCTATCTTACGCCGTGCGAATATTGTTGTTACTAAGCGTGAAGGTAAGTTCATATTTTACTCTGTAAACTACGCTCGTATTGTAGAGCTTGGTGCGTTTATGGATGAATTTTTGAAGTAAAATATGTGCTTTAAAATAATTAAATCGTCACTTACTCATAGGTGGCGATTTTTTTTGCCCATTTATGAGTAAGTACTTTTAAAAAGGGTTTGCTTAGGGGTTGTTCTTATTTTTGCATAAAATTTTAAGCATGTTTATACAACAATTATATACTAGCTGCATTAGCGAAGCAGCTTACTACATAGAAAGTAACGGCGAAGCAGCAGTGGTGGATCCCTTGCGTGACATTGAAGCCTATTTACAAATGGCAACAGAACGTAAAGCCAAAATAAAATATATTTTTGAAACGCATTTTCATGCAGATTTTGTAAGCGGTCACTTAGACCTTGCTGCAGCTACAGGTGCTACCATAATTTACGGCCCAGAAACGCGTACCAGCTTTCCAGTACATGTAGCAAAAGATGGCGAAACATTTAAACTAGGCAATATTTCTATTGACGTGTTACACACACCTGGCCATACTTTAGAAAGTAGTTGCTTTTTACTAAAAGATGAGCAGCAAAAACCATATGCCATTTTTACAGGTGATACATTGTTTGTAGGCGATGTGGGCAGACCAGACCTTGCACAAAAAGGCGATATCCTCACCATGCAAGATTTAGCAGCATTCCTATACAATAGTTTGCAAGAAAAAATAATGCCTTTGGCAGATGATATCATTATATATCCAGCGCATGGCGCTGGTAGTAGTTGTGGCAAAAATTTAGGTTCAGAAACCTATAGCACTATTGGTGAGCAAAAAACTAGCAACTATGCCTTGCAACCACAAACTGTTGAGGAGTTTGTAAAAGCAGTTACCGAAGGGCTTACTGCGCCTCCACAATATTTTCCTATCAATGCAAAAATTAATAAAGAGGGTTACCAAAGTTTAAATTCTATTTTTGAGAAAGCCCTAAAACCATTGTCAATTATGGATTTTAAAGATCTTGTAAAAGATGACGAGGTGCTTATTTTAGATACCAGACCGGCCGAAGCTTTTACAAACGGCTTTGTCCCGAGCTCTATTTTTATTGGTCTAGAAGGTCGCTTTGCAGAATGGGCTGGTAGTTTATTACCATTTACCAAAAGTCTTGTTTTAATTACAGAAATTGGGAAAGAAAAAGAAACCATTACTAGACTAGCACGAGTAGGTTTTGAAAAAATGATTGGCTATTTAGATGGTAGTTTTGAAGCTTGGCAGGCCGCCAAAGAGAAAATAGACTTACT
>JAYWCY010000364.1:0-2633 GCA_043780175.1 Chitinophagales bacterium | reverse complement strand
GGATTTGCAACGCGCCAATATGGGGCCTATTTATGAGTATCTACATGCGGATGCCGATAAAATTCCTATTCTATTTCTTGCTGCTCCGCTTACAGGTTTATTGGTTCAGCCCGTAATTGGTTATATGAGCGATAGAACTTGGCATCCTAAATGGGGCAGAAGACGACCCTACTTTATGATTGGCGCTATTGTAAGTACTATTGCATTACTATTTATGCCGCATAGCCCTACCTTATGGATCGCTGCGGGTTTATTGTGGGTGCTTGATGTATTTGGTAATGTGTGTATGGAGCCATTTAGAGCTTTTGTAACTGATAAATTATCTGATAGACAACGTACAGAAGGTTTTGTAATGCAAAGCTTGATGATTGGTTTAGGTGGCAGTATTGCTTCTGCTTTACCTTGGTTGATGACCAATGTGATTCATCTTAAAAGTACCGCTGCCAGTGGAGTCATTCCTGATAATGTAAAATGGTCTTTTTATATCGGTGCATTTTTCTTTCTTTCCGCTGTTATGTATACGGTGTTTACGTCAAAAGAATATCCGCCTAAAAACTTACCAGCTACATCTGATGAAAAAGGCAGTATCCGCAAAGGCTTTAAAGAAATTTTAGAATCTATTGTTCAAATGCCAAAGCGTATGAAAATGCTGGCTTTGGTGCAATTTTTCACTTGGCCAGGTTTGTTTTTAATGTGGTTTTATTATAGCACTGCTGTGGCTCGCAATATTTTTCATGCCTCTAGCGAAACGGATGTTTTGTACAGTCAGGGTACATCTTTTGCAGGTTTAACCTTGTCATTTTATAATGTTGTTACCTTCTTATTTGCATTTATTTTGCCATTTATTGCACATAAATTGGGTAGAAAATTAACGCACTCAGTTTGTTTGCTATGCGGTGCTATCGGTCTTATTAGCGTTGCATTTATCCAAAATAAATATTGCTTGTTTATATGTATGACAGGCGTAGGTATAGCCTGGAGTAGTATTTTATCGATGCCTTATGCCATGCTAGGTGGCGTATTACCCGAAAACAAAGTAGGTGTGTATATGGGCATTTTTAATTTCTTTATAGTGATGCCAGAAATCATCGCATCGCTAGGCTTTGGTTGGGTCATGAAACACTTATTAAACAACGATAGATTATTAGCTGTGCAAATTGGTGGCGTGCTCATGATTATTGCTGCGGTGCTTTGTTATGTACTGGTAAATGAAAAAGATGAGCCAGCTAAAGCTGTCTCGTAATTATTGTGTAACCAGCGCTCGTACTGCTATGTAACTGTTGTTGCGTCGCACACCGCAACCATAGAATAATCGTCAAAAATAGTTCATCATTCGTAAATATTTTTATAATTCTATTACATGAAAAAGTTATTTTTTCTATATTTATTGGCTAGTTCATTTGCCAATAGCATTACTGCTCAAAACATAGCTATTTATCCATCTAATTGGTGGGTAGGTATGAAGTGGCACAATGTGCAATTACTAATAAAATCAGATAATGCCATTGCAAATGCGCGTGTTACCATCAATTATCCTGGGGTATCCGTTTCTAAAATACACCAATTAGATAATCCTAAATATTTGGCTGTTGATATTATTATTGCATCATCTGCCAAACCGGGTAATGTGCCAATTGTATTAATCGGAGAAGGGAAAAAATATCCTCCCATTTTATGGTCTTTAAAAGCCCGTAGAAAAGGCTTAGGTACCGATTATGCCAAAGGTGTCACCTCATCTGATTTTATCTATTTTTTAATGCCTGACAGGTTTAGCAATGGCGACCTATCCAACGATAGAATTGCTGGCATGCGAGATCAATCGCTAAACAGAGATTCGATGTATTTGCGTCATGGGGGCGATTTGCAAGGTGTGATCAACCATTTAGATTATCTGCAAAGTCTCGGTGTAACCACCTTGTGGATGACGCCAGTACTTGAAAATGACATGCCTAATAGAACAGAACATGGCTATGCATTTACCAATCATTATAAAATAGACCCACGTTATGGCGGCTCTGAAGCGTATAAAAAATTAAGTGATGCCTTACATCAACGTGGTATGAAACTCATTCAAGATGCAGTTTATAATCACGTGGGTAGCTATCATTTCACCTTTTTAGATCAACCAACCAAAGACTGGTACCACCAATGGCCCAGCTACACAGGAACTAGCTTTAAAGACCAACCTTTGTTTGACCCATATGCATCTAAAAAAGATGCTACCATTACTACTGATGGTTGGTTTACAAAACAAATGCCCGACTTAAATCATACTAATCCTTATGTGGCTAATTTCTTAATACAGCACGCGCTGTGGTGTGTAGAGGAATTTGGTGTAGATGGCTGGCGCATTGATACGTATATCTATAACGATATGGCATTTATGAATCGTTGCAATAAAGCGCTAACCGATGAATATCCCGCTATGACGATGTTTGGTGAGAATTGGGTACATGGCGTGATCAATCAAAGTTTTTTTGTACAGAATAATTTAAATGTTGCAAAAAAAAGTAATCTACAAGGTGCTGTGGATTTTCAAACATTGTTTTATGGTATTCAACCAGCACTAAATGAGCAATTTGGCTGGACAGAAGGTGTCAATAAATTGTACACGACATTGGCTCAAGACTTGG
>JAYWCY010000363.1:0-7583 GCA_043780175.1 Chitinophagales bacterium | reverse complement strand
GGCGAAATATTTATAAAAGTTTGGTTAAGGCTTGATTTGAGTACGTCACGCAAAGCATTAAAAAAGTAAAGTATGCTTAAATTAATAAAAATTTAATAGCATAAAATATTTATATAAATTGCATTTAAAGTTTTTGCCACGATTGTCTCATTTGTTTCTTCATGAGAAATCTATTTGTGTGAAACTTCTTTGTTTCTTTGCGCGAAAGGCTTTCAAAATGCAGTTACCTTCTACTTTACTTGAAAATGCAGTGGCTCAGTTTGCTAAATTGCCAGGTATTGGTAAAAAAACGGCTTTGCGCTTGGTTTTGCATTTATTAAAACAAGATGTAAATGATGTCCAACATTTTGGAGAAACAATTGCTAAAATGCGGCGAGACATTCAGTTTTGTCAGCGTTGTTATAATGTGAGTGATGGATCATTCTGTAGTATTTGTAGTAATAGTGCAAGAAAGCAAAACTTAATTTGTGTGGTTGAGAATATCCGTGATGTGATTGCCATAGAAACTACCCAACAGTTTAATGGTACTTACCATATATTAGGTGGTATTATTTCGCCGCTAGATGGTATTGGGCCAGATCAATTGAACATTGAATCACTTGTAAATAGGGTAGAGCGTGAAGAAACTGAAGAGTTACTATTTGCGTTAAATCCAAATATTCAAGGTGATACAACTATTTATTATATACAACGTAAAATTAATCATTTACCATGTAGAGTGACTACTATTGCTCGTGGTATTGCATTTGGTGGTGAACTTGAATATGCTGATGAAATGACATTGGCAAGAAGTATTGCAAACCGCTTGCCTATTGGCCAATACGTGAAATAATTACTGACTATTTAACTTAATGAAGGTTCTACCCAAGCATCACTTTCTTTTAGCAGGTTAATCAACTCTTCTACAGCAATTTCACTATCAACATTTTTCTTTACCACTTCTTTACCACGATACAAAGTAATTTTTCCTACCCCGCTACCAACATAACCAAAATCTGCATCTGCCATTTCACCTGGACCATTAACAATACAACCCATAATGGCAATTTTTACCCCTTTTAAGTGATTGGTTACATTACGAATTTTTGACGTAGTTTCTTGCAAATCAAACAAGGTTCTGCCACAGCTTGGGCAAGAAATATATTCTGTTTTCGAAATTCTAGTACGTGTAGCTTGTAAAATAGAGAAAGCTGTAGAATTGATAAATTGTTCCACAGAATTGTTGGTACTATAGTTTCTTCCAGTTGTGTCTTGATTACTTGGTGCTTTATAACTTTCAACTGTCATGCCAAAACAAATACCATCACCAAATCCATCTAATAATAATGCTCCAGCTTCTGTAGAATAATGAATTAAATGTTCATCTGGTGTTAGCCAATTACTATCAGTGGTAATAATAACAGGGTTTTCTATATGTCTAGCCATCAATTCAATACACATTCTACGTATAGATTGCATGGCGTTTTTATTGGTAGATGATAGGCAAAGTATAACAGATGGGTTGTTAGCCAATTCATCTAAAAAAGTAAAATCATTGATGGTGGTTTCATCGCTAAAGCAATCGAGCATTACAAAATTAATAGCGCTATTGGTGCTTTCAGATTCGATAAAACCTTTGGCATCATAAATAGGTAAATACTTGCTTTTGTCTGTTGCAGCGTCACTATAATTAGGCCAAGTAATCACTTTTAACGTGCCTGGTAAGGCAAAATCTAATTCTGGCTTACCCGTAAAAATATAATCCGCCGCTGCATCGCTAATATTCCATTTATCTTTTAATACATCATATTTATAACCTATACTTTCTAACGTTGCAGGAGTGATATTTTCTAATTTACTCATATCTGCAATTACAACAGGCACATGATGATCGCCAATATTGCTTACTGCAAAAGTTTTTCTTTTAGTATATGTAAATGGTGTGTAAGATAACTTTTCTATGCCTGGAACTTTTCGGTCGTCGGTCGTCGGTCGACAGTTTACAGAATACCTTTTCACCAAATCTTTACAAACAGGAATTTCAAATTCTGGGTCTTCGGTTAGTGATACGCGAATTGTGTCACCAATACCATCTTCTAAAAGTGTTCCAATACCCACTGCACTTTTTACACGGCCATCTTCACCATCGCCAGCTTCCGTTACGCCTAAATGTAGAGGGTAACATTCACCAAATTCAGCATCCATTTTTTCAATTAGTAAGCGATACGCTTGTACCATTACTTTCGGATTACTCGCCTTCATACTTAATATGATATTGTGATAGCTTTCACCGCGAGCTATACGTAAAAATTCCATTGCACTTTCTACCATACCCATTGGTGTATCACCATAACGGCTCATAATTCTATCGCTTAAGCTACCATGATTGGTGCCTATGCGCATTGCAGTTCCATATTCTTTGCAAATTTTTACGAGTGGTGTGAATCGGTCAGTAATTCTATCAATTTCTTCTGAGTATTCTAGATTGGTATAATCTATTTGCTCAAATTTCTTTTTATCTACATAGTTACCGGGATTCACCCGTACTTTTTCTATAATTCTTGCTGCAATTTCTGCTGCGTTTGGTGTAAAATGAATATCAGCAATTAGTGGAGTATTGTAACCCCGTTTGCGTAACTCGTTTTTTATATTTAGTAAATTTTCTGCTTCTTTTTTGGATGGTGCTGTGATACGAACCAGCTCTGCACCCGCTTCAATACAGCGTATGGTTTGTTCCACCGTTGCAATAGTATCCATGGTGTCTGTGGTAGTCATGGTTTGCAAGCGAATAGGATGGTTATTACCTATTAATAAGTCACCAATTTTTACTTCTTTGGTTGTTAAGCGGCTGTATTGTGTTAGTGAATTACAGTATAGTTGCATATTGTGAATATGATAATTGGTGGATGATGTGCTAATTTTATAATGATATTACAAAATTACAAACTTGTTTAATTAATTGTTCTGTTACTAATTTGTAAACAGTTACCAATCTTTTTCGTTTCTACTTGGTTTATTTTTCTGCTGTTGAACTTCTTTTTGTAGACGTTTTTCTTCATTACGCAACATTTCTAATTGCTTAGCGGCTTGGTCTTTCGTTAAAGGCTTTTCCTTTGGTTTTTGCTCCTGTTGTTGCTTTTGCTGCTGTTCTTGTTGCTTTTGCTTATTAATTTCGTTTAAAACCTTTTGCAAATTCTCTCTCGCTTGTTCATCATTATTATTCAATTTTAAGGATTGCTTTAACGATTGTATGGCTTGTTGATATTGCTGTTGTTTAATTTCTGCAACAGCTTTATTATAGTAAGCTTTAGCTTGTAATTCACCATCGGTGGTAGTTTCGGTGGTTGCTTGGTATTGTTTGGTAGCTTCGCTAAATTTATTTTGTTTAAATAAACTATTGCCTTTGTTAAATAATGCAGTTGTGTTTTTGCCATCTATTTTCAGGGCTTCATCATACGCCGCTTCTGCATTTTTCTGTTCACCTTTTTTGTATAATTCATTTGCTTTTACAATGGCATTATTTGATTGTTGTGCAAATGGTAGACTTGTAATAAGTAAGCTTAATATGGTGTAAATAGATTTCAAGTGAATTGTAATTTTTTCTCGCTCATAAATGTTTCTATTGTTAATAAAGCTACGGCCAATGCTAAAAATATGGCATAAAAACTTTCATAATCTACAAATCCACCTATGCCAATTGGTTTTGTTTCCATCTCGTTTAACGTGTTAATTAACTGAGCAGAAACATCGCCTGTATCGTTTAATTTATGATATGTACCGCCAGTTGTTTTTGATAACTGCTGCAACAAAGGTTGGTTTAATTTAGTGATGATGGTTTGCCCATTAATATCTCTTTTATAATCGTTGGTACCTGTTTCTATTATTGGTGTGCCTTCTGCAGAACCGACGCCAACTGTGTGTAATACGACACCTGCATCTGCTAGTATTTTTGCCGTTTCGATAGCTTTATCATCATGGTCCTCTCCATCAGTAATTAAGATAGCTGCTTTGTATTTTTTCTCTTGTGTTTCAAGGCTATTGTTGCAAAGTGTTAGTGCTTCGCTAATGACTGTGCCTTGTAAATTTACCGCATCAGTATTCGCATTATTAACAAACATTTTTGTGGCAGACGCATCTGCTGTTAACGGCATCTGTAAATAAGCCTGCCCTGCAAATACTATCAATCCAACTCTGTTACCTTGTAGCTTATCTGTTAATTGATAGATTAATTGTTTCGCTTTATCCAACCTATTTGGTTTTTCATCCTGACTTAACATGCTTTTGCTCACGTCTAGCATTATCATTACATCTATACCTTTTGTAGCCGAACCTGTTGGTGTTAAAGGCTTTCGTAAGTTGGCAGCACCGACAATTAGTAAGCCAATAGCTATAATTACAGCAACAACTTTTAGTTTGTATTTTTTGTGTGAGTAGTTACTTGTTAATAGATTAATTAATCTTGCATCACCCAGCATTTTTTTCTTTTTGGCTTTCCATTGCAACACATAAAAAAATAGCCCAACTAAAGGCACCAATATAGGTAATCCAAATAGAAATTCTATGTATTGAAATTGTAACATTTATAGGTTGCAAGTTACAGGTTAGCACATTGCTTGTAAGCGGTTGCTTGTATTCTCTCTAAAAATTAACAAGCCACAAATAGTTTACGGTTTGTTAATGTTTCTCGCTTTAGGAAGGAGTAATTATTTTTTCCCCTCAAAAAAACCATAGCCTTTTAAAATTTGTTTTAACATGTTAACACGCATATTTGTCATTGGTATATCTTTCGATCCCTCTACATTTAATACAAAAAAGTAAGGGTGGTGGTTTTCTTCAATCCAACCAACAACCCAGCCAAGCTGATTTCCTTTTTCAGTAGTTCCAAGCCCTGTTTTATAAGCTAATATATAATTAGTATTATTCTCACGAACCATCATTTTTCGCACAATTTCTTGGCTACGTCTTTGAAAATTTAACTGGTAGAAGTATAATTTTTTAACAATACCCAATTGTTCATCTGCAGTAATTTTAAGTGAATTATCTAACCAAAAAGAATCAATCTGGGTAGTAATCTTTGCTGTACCATAATGCATACTGTCAAGATATTCCTGCATTGTATCTTTCCCTATTCTTCTTGCAACTTCTTGGTAGTAAGGCACTGCTGAATATTCAAAAGCTTCTGCCATGGTTAAATCTTTGTTCCAGTTTTTGGCCGTATCACCGTTACTAAATGTTCTAATTTTCCCATCCCATTTAATCACCATTTTTTCATTAACAACTCTACCAGTTTCTATACCTATTAAGCTATTGACAATTTTAAAAGTAGATGCAGGTAAATAAGCTGAATCTTTATAGCGATTTAAGTTGTAAACGGTAAATTGTCCTGTACCATTATCAAACATGGCAAAACTGCCATTTACGTTATTACTATCGAATATGGGTTTTAATGTGTTATCGATAGTAACATTATTAGGGCTACATGATGCAAATAAGGTTATAAGTGTTATACTTGTAACTATTTTTAATAGTGTGAAAGACGTGTATCTCATTGAAAAATTTTAGTGATGCAAATGTAACTGTTACAAGAAAGATTATTACACATGTCAATAGCAGAAAAGCAAATACCAATCATATCATCAACAAAGCTTTTTAAGTTTGGATTTCGTTTGGTAAATAATCCATTGAAAGCAATATCAGATATCATAGATGTTTATGGTGACATCGCATGTTTAAAAATTTCTAAAATAGGCGCTATTGTTTTTGTTAATCATCCCGATTATGTCAAGCATGTTCTAAAAGATCATCAAGACAATTATTCTCGGCGTAAAGCAGTTAAGCAACCCTCTTTTAGCGCATTGCAAGATTTATTGGGCAATGGTATTTTTATGAGTGATGGTGAGGATTGGGCGCAACAACACAAAATGTTACGCAATTTGTTTTCGCCAACTTCTATTAGTGCAACGTTGCCTGTTATTGAAGAAGAGTTGACCTTACTTGCTTCACAATGGAAACAACAAATAAAGACAAATAATATTGTTGATATTGAACAGGCAATGCATCTGTTAATGTTACGTATAATGTTACGTACACATGTTTGTGTAGATAAGCAATTTCCATATGAAGCAATTTTAACAGCCTTAAAAAACTTCATGAATGCATCTACATCTAAACATATCTTTTCTGCACAATTAAAAGCTTTTCTACTTAAACCATTTGGCATTAGCTACCATTATAATAAGCCACAACAATCATTAGAATGGTTATTGACTTTTGTAGATGGACTAATTGATGATTTAATACACCGTGTTTATGTGCCAGCTGGCTTATTTGCTACAATGCTTACAGATTATGAAGCCGGTGTTATAAATAAGCAAGATATAAAAGACCAACTTTTGAATTTTTTATTTGCTGGGTTCGATACGACATCTACTGGCATTACGTTTACATTATACAATTTAGCCGCTCATAAAGCAGTACAAAAATTGGTACAAGATGAGATAGCTGACATTGAAAACGAGCAATATGCGGTACTTGATAAAGTAATAAAAGAGACCCTACGTTTATATCCACCCGTGTGGTCTTATGCTCGAGAAACTATTGCAGATGATATTATTGATGGGTATGTTATACCCGCTAAAACATTAGTTCTTATAAGTTCTTATGCATTACATAGGCATAAAGATTTTTGGCAAGAACCAGATACATTTAATATCGATAATTTTGAAAAGGAGAATTTCAAGGGTAAAAACTTTGCATATATACCTTTTGGTCAAGGGAAACGCATGTGTATTGGCCGGGCTTTAGCCGATTATCAAATGACGACCATTTTACCCTTTTTGTTACAGCGCTTTTCGTTTGTAACTATAGATGCTACAAAACCAGTTATAAATCCAAACATTATTATCAAAGCCACAAAATCAATTAAATTGCAGGTGTGTTTAATAAATAATCTTTAATAAAACATATTAGATCGTTTTATGGCTGAAAAAAAATATACTGTGCAAAAACTGCCAATAGAAAAAAAAATTGTTGCCGAAATTGCAGCATTAAATAGGCATGTTAATCTCATGCACAGTCATTTTGTTGTTGATATTACCGAAATGCGTAAGCAAATGAAAGCGTATAAGCAAACAACAAAAGTTAGTTTGTCTATCCTCACTTGTTTGTTGTATTGTTTTGCTCGTACACTTGACAAGTATAAAGATGCAACCGTGCTCTTGGGCAATCGTAATAAATTATATTTATTTGATGAAATAGATGTTTTTTTTCCATTTGAACTAAGACAGGAAGATAAAAAATTTATCTGGTATAAGATAATTCGTAGTGCAAATAAGAAAACAATAGTTGAACTACAAAATGATATCAAGAGTTTGGGTGCTATGAAAAAGAGTTTTAGTAAAGTAGAGCACTTCTTCATGGCAATGCCATTATTTATCAGAAATTGGCTTTATAACATCACCATGCGTAATCCTTTATACAGGAAAAGTCATTTTGGAAATGTTTATTTTAGTTCTACAATTCACAATTCAAATAGAAAATTATTTGCTTATGGGGTACCTACACCGTTTCACTCTGCTGGTATGTTTGTTGGCACTTATATAGAT
>JAYWCY010000362.1:0-5319 GCA_043780175.1 Chitinophagales bacterium | reverse complement strand
AAGTATTTGTAGAAACCTGTATTCAATACTTGATTTTAGATGCCAGTTTATATGAACAAAATTTTGAAGGTGCAAAATGGGTAATGAGCCCACCATTGCGTGAAAAGAAAGACCAAACAACACTTTGGGCTGGTATTAATCAAGGCATTGTAAATGTGGTAGCAACAGATCATTGCCCTTTTATGTGGGAACAGAAATTAATGGGCAAAGATGATTTCTCTAAAATACCAAATGGTCATCCTGCAATAGAAAATAGAATGGAATTATTGTTTAGTGAAGGTGTGAACAAGGGTAACATTTCTTTAAATAAATATGTAGAAGTCGCATCAACAAATGCAGCAAAAATATTTGGCATGTTTCCCAAAAAGGGAACCATTGCGGTTGGTAGCGATGCAGATATTATACTGTTTGATGCCAATGAAAAACATATTTTATCAGCGGCAACACACCATATGCATGTTGATTATAGTGGTTATGAAGGTTGGCAATTAACAGGGAAAGTTAAAACGGTTTTATTAAGGGGTAAAGTGGCAATTGATAATAATGAATGTAAAGTGGAAAAAGGTTATGGCAAGTTTATTAAACGAAGCCCCCATCCCCAAAAGTAGCTTTAAAATAAAAATAATTTTAATTCACGAATCACTCTAATTCCCATTTAGGGTTAGGGGCAAAAAATTTATATGCCAAGAATCATTAAATCAGCACTCATTCAAATGAGCCTTGCTAAAACAGAAGGAGAAGGCACTATTGAACAAATTAAAGAAGCGATGGTGCAGAAACACATTCCTTTAATCGAAGCAGCAGGCAGGCAAGGTGTAAACATACTTTGCCTTCAAGAAATCTTCAATACACCATACTTCTGCCCTGGTCAAGATGCTGCTTGGTATGCAAGTGCTGAAACTGTTCCTGGACCTACAACAGAGCGTATGGCCGTGTATGCAAAGGAATACAATATGGTGATTATTGTGCCAGTGTACGAAAAAGAACAAGCTGGTATTTTATACAATACAGCTGCTGTAATAGATGCGGATGGCAGGTATTTAGGTAAGTATCGCAAAAATCATATTCCGCATACTGGCGGCTTTTGGGAAAAGTTTTTTTTCAAGCCTGGAAACCTTGGCTATCCAGTGTTTCAAACAAAATACGCTAAAGTTGGTGTGTACATTTGTTACGATCGCCACTTTCCCGATGGTGCAAGATGCCTGGGTTTAAATGGTGCTGAAATCGTATACAATCCAAGTGCGACAACGGTTGGTCAATCACAATATTTATGGAAGCTTGAACAGCCAGCCCATGCTGTTGCTAATGGTTATTTTATGGGCTGTATTAATCGTGTGGGTAGCGAGAAACCATGGAATTTGGGCCAGTTTTATGGTACATCTTATTTCGTTAATCCGCTAGGGCAAATTTTCGCTACTGCATCAGAAGATAAAGATGAATTGTTGGTGGCAGAATTTGATTTAGACCTGATAGAACAGGTAAGAAGCAAGTGGCAATTTTTTAGGGACAGACGACCAGAAACATATGGTAAAGTAACTGAGTTGTAAGGTATTTTATGTAACCAGCTCCAGAATATGTGTGAAGCTATAGTTGCGTCACACACTTGAACTGTTGAATATAATTGAACAACCCACAATAACATATTGGTGGTAAAATAATTTGAACATGGCAATACACAACAACCGACTTTCTACTGAACAATACGAACAAAATTTTGCAGATATTAAACCGCCTTTTGAAACCAAGGATGCAGCATTAATTGAAGCCAATCGTTGCTTATTCTGTTACGATGCACCATGCACTAAATCTTGCCCCACAAGTATTAATGTGCCAAAGTTCATCAAACAAATAACTACAGAAAATATCAAAGGATCTGCACATACTATTTTTAGCTCAAATATTATGGGTGCAGGTTGTAGCAAAGTTTGCCCAGTAGAAAAATTATGCGAAGGCGCTTGTGTATTTAACCTTATGGATGAACCACCCATTACTATTGCAAAATTACAACGATATTCTACCGAAATTGCAATGAAGAATAACTGGCAACTTTTTGAACGAAAAAATTCCCCTTCAGGGATTAGGGGCAAAGTAGCCATTATTGGTGCAGGGCCAGCAGGGTTAAGTTGTGCCCATACCTTAAGCCGTGAAGGCATTGATGTAACCATTTATGAGAAAGAAGCTAAAGCTGGTGGATTGATGACTTATGGCATTGCTGCTTATAAAGTAACGCCAGATTTTTGTGAGGATGAAGTAAATTATATTACTGCTATTGGTGGTATTGAAATCAAGTACAATCAAGCTTTAGGAAAAGATATTACGCTTGAAAAATTACAAGCCAATTACGATGCTGTTTACTTGGCATTTGGTGTTGGCTTGGCTCGTCAGTTAGGTATTTCTGGTGAAAATTTAAGTGGTGTGGTTGATGCAATTTCATTTATCTATGAATTAAGAACTAATAATTATTCAAGTCTTGCTGTTGGCGATAAAGTTGCCGTAATTGGTATGGGCATGACGGCCATTGATGCAGCTACACAAGCCAAACGGTTGGGTGCAAAAGAAGTAACTTTAGTGTACAGAAGAACACAGGAAGAAATGCCTTGTACCGAGCATGAATTAAACATTGCAAAGTTGGATGGCTGTAATATTATATGGTTGGCTTCACCAAAAGAAGTGATTGGTATTAACGGAAAAGTTGCCCAATTAATTTGCGATGAAATGCAACTTGGCGAGCCAGATGCAAGCGGCAGAAGAAGCCCAATATCAACTGGCGAAACCATTACACTTGACGTTGACATGGTAATTAAAGCCGCAGGGCAAATGCCATTTAAGGAATTAATTACGAAGTATGAAGTACGAAACAACAACGGAAAAGTAATGATCGACAATCAGGTAACTAATCTCACAGGTGTATTTGCAGGCGGTGATTGTGTAAATGGTGGTAAAGAAGTAGTAGATGCAGTGCAAGCAGGTAAAGATGGGGCAAGAGCTATTCTAAATTTTATTGCCACGAATGCACGAATTAGCACGAATGAATGACTCTAAATCTATTTTGTCAATTCATCTATCTATTTCAAATGCCAAACAATAAATACCAGTAATTAAAAAAATCCATTCGTGCTAACTCGTGCATTCGTGGCTAAACGCTAAAACAATGAGCGAAATTATTTACAAAGAAGAATCTTATGCCACTATTGGTCTTTGTATGGAAATACATAACCAACTTGGTCACGGTTTTTCTGAAATAGTTTATAAGGATGCCCTTGAATTTGAATTTAGCGAGAATGATATTTTCTATGAAAGAGAAAAAGAGTATTTAGTTCATTACAAAAGCAATCTTCTTAAACATAGGTTTTATGCAGATTTTGTAGTCTTCAATAAAATAATTTTAGAAGTAAAATGTGCAGTTGCCATAAGTGATGAACATATAGCTCAAACGATTAATTACCTAAAGGTGTCAGATAATAAGCTGGGCTTAATTATAAATTTTGCAAGAGGTAAAATGGAATACAAAAGAGTCCTCTATTAACATAGAATCAATAATTAATTATTAAATCCATTCGTGCCAATTCGTGCATTCGTGGCAAAAACTAATTGTATGGCAGACATTTCAGCAAATTTCCTCGGCATTAAATCACCCAATCCTTTTTGGCTGGCTAGTGCACCACCAACGGATAAAAAGATAAATGTACTACGTGCTTTTGAAGCTGGCTGGGGCGGTGTTGTTTGGAAAACACTTGGCTCGCAGGTCAAAAATGTGTCTAGCCGCTATTCTTCAGTTGACTTTGGCGGGCATCGTATGATGGGCTTTAATAATATTGAACTCATTAGTGATAGACCGCTCGACATTAACCTAAAAGAAATTACAGAGTGTGTAAAGTTATTTCCGGATAGAGCTATGATTGTATCGTTGATGGCGGATAACGACCGCAACTCATGGCACGAACTGATTAAAAAATGTGAAGATGCTGGTGCTATGGGCTTTGAACTGAATTTTGGTTGTCCACACGGCATGACAGAACGCGGCATGGGTGCAGCAGTGGGTCAAGATCCTCAAATTGCTAAAATGGTGGTAGAATGGGTGATGGAAAAAGCGACCATTCCTGTTATTACCAAGCTCACACCAAATGTGCATAGCGTTGTACCAACAGGTCGCGCAGCGGTTGAAGGCGGCACAAATGCCTTGAGTTTGATTAATACCATACAAAGCGTTACAGGCATTGATTTAGACACCTTAGTGCCTAATCCTTACGTAGCTGGCAAAAGTGTGTTTGGTGGTTATTGTGGTCCTGCTGTAAAGCCTATCGCATTAAAAATGCTCACTACGATTGCGCAAGATGAGCTCACTTCAAAAGTGCCGATTTCTGGTATTGGTGGCGTAAGTACTTGGAAAGATGCAGTTGAATTTATGCTATTGGGCAGTACGACTGTGCAAGTATGTACAGCCGCTATGAAGCATGGTTTTAGAATTGTAGAAGATATGTGCGAAGGCCTAAATAATTGGATGGATGATAAAGGCTATGCCATCATCAATGACTTTATTGGTAAAAGCGTTGAAAAAATTACACATTGGGAAGATTTAGACATTAACTACCACCATATTGCCAAAATAAACCAAGATAAATGTATTCACTGTGGCTTGTGTTATATAGCTTGTGAAGATACATCCCACCAATCCATCAACATTGCCAAAGGTAATCCGTACAACACTTACACTATTAAAGATGAAGAATGTGTAGGCTGTAATTTGTGCCAAATTGTTTGCCCAGTTGATAGTTGTATTACCATGGAAGAACATCGTGTGGCCCCAGAATATATTAACTGGAAACAATGGCAAGAACAAGGTTTGCCTTTGAATGACCATTAGTTTAATAGGAACACTGATGACCCGGATTTGGATGGATACAAACGGATTTTACGTCTTAGTAAGGCACGAAGTAATCTGTTTAATGAAGTTTTCTTCATTTGACCAGCGTTAGAATAAGTATTACGCGGTAGTTGCGTCGCACACTGCAACTGTTGAATCTTAATCTACAAGCCGAAGTGTTTGACGAAGCTGTTATTTAATTGTAATACTAAAGCTGATTGCTAAAAAATAATTCAACACAACATGAAAATAAATCCCACCCGCCTTCAATCCCATTTCGAAGCCATGAGCCTTATTGGTAAAATTGGTGAAACAGGCACTTGTAGGCCAGCACATACTGCTTTAGAAAAACAAGGTTTTAAATTGGTCGCTTCATGGATGAAAGAAGCTGGCATGACGACCAAGATTGACAATTTTGGTAACCTTATTGGTCGTTTGGAAGGTACAAATCCTGA
>JAYWCY010000361.1:0-2997 GCA_043780175.1 Chitinophagales bacterium | reverse complement strand
GCTCAACTGCAACAGTAATGGTTTTAGTCATTTTGTTGCTAGTAACGATACCAACCCTTGTTTTACGCAAATTTCTTACAACCGTAGTTTCCATGTTATCTGGTTTATTAAGCCAAAGCTCTTTTTGTTAATTCCGTTTTTAAACGGGCAATATCTCTTCTTAAACCACGAATGCTTACAGGATTTTCAAGAGGAGAAATTGCATGAGCAAATTCTAATTTCTTTAAACGTAAGCTATCTTCTTGAATACGAGCTTTTAAATCACTCGCAGTCAGGCTTCTTAGTTCTTTATTAAATTCTACTTTCTTAACCATTGTAATTAGGTTTTAAAAAATTAAGCTTGCAAATCTCTTCTTACGATGAATTTGGTAGCTATTGGTAATTTTTGTGCAGCTAAGCCCATTGCTTCTTTTGCAGTGGCTTCAGTAACACCATCGCATTCAAAAATAATACGACCTGGTTCAACAACAGCAGCCCAATATTCCGGATTACCTTTACCCTTACCCATACGCACCTCTGCAGGTTTGTTTGTAATAATTTTGTCAGGGAATACACGTATCCAAACATTTCCTTCTCTCTTCATGGCACGTGTCATGCTTTGACGGGCTGCTTCAATCTGACGACTGGTTAACCAGATTGGTTCTAATGCTTTTAAGGCAAATGAACCAAAGGCAATATAAGTACCACGCTTAGCAACTTCACGAATGCGTCCCTTTTGTTGCTTCCTATGTTTGCTTCTTTTCGGCTGTAACATTTATTTCAATTTGAAAATTCGATAATTGATTGACTAATTAGATAATTAGTTTCTTCTTGGACCACGGTTATCACCACCTGGACGGCCACCAGCATCTCTTCTATCTCCACCACCTGGTCTTCTATCTCCTCCTGGTCTTCTATCATCACCAGTTCTACGGTCATCTCTTCTCTCGCTCATATCATTTTTCCCACCAACGAAATTAGGATTTAGTTCACGCTTACCAAGAACTTCACCTTTACAAATCCAAACCTTGATACCAATTTTACCATAAACAGTTTGGGCAAATACACTTGCATAGTCAATATCCATACGGAATGTGTGCAATGGTGTACGACCTTGTTTAATTTCTTCAGAACGCGCAATTTCAGCACCACCTAAGCGGCCACTTACTCTTACTTTAATTCCCTCAGCACCCATACGAAGTGTAGAGGCAATTGCCATTTTAATAGCACGTTTGAAATTAATACGGTTCTCGATTTGACGAGCAATAGTATCACCAACAATAGTTGCATCTAATTCAGGGCGACGAATTTCTAAGATATTGATTTGAACATCATCTTTCTTAGTTAACTTCTTCAACTCTTCCTTGATACGATCTACTTCGCCACCACCTTTACCGATGATGATACCTGGCTTACTTGTATGTATCGTTACGATTAGTTTACCTAATGTACGCTCAATTACAATTCTAGCGATACCACCTTTACTGATACGTGCAGTTAAGTAAGTACGAATTTTGTTGTCTTCAACTAATTTTACTGCGTAATCTTTCTTGTTGGCATACCAGTTACTTTCCCATCCACGGATGATACCTAACCTGTTACCAATCGGATTTGCTTTCTGACCCATATTATGGTTTCAATTAATTTTTTGAATCTACAATTATTGTTACATGGTTGCTACGCTTGCGAATTTTATAGCCACGACCTTGAGGTGCTGGGCGCATACGTTTGATAACGCGACCACCATCTACAAAAACCGTTTTAACTATTAAACTGCTGTCAGCTGCACTTGAACCATTATTCTTTTGCTCCCAGTTATTAATAGCGCTCTTTAACAATTTTGCTAGAGGCACTGCATTGTGCTGGGGGTGAAATTCTAATATAGCCAAGGCTTTTTCCACTTCCATACCACGAACCACATCAGCTAACAAGCGCATCTTACGTGGGCCTGTGGGATAGTTATTTAATTTAGCTATTGCTTCCATTTTTAATTTGTTGTGTGTTTTAGCTTATAAGTAGTAAGGTTACTACTTATCACTTTATTTCTTTGTTCCAGCGTGACCTCTGAAATTTCTTGTTGGCGAGAATTCACCTAATTTATGACCAACCATAAACTCGGTTACATAAACTGGAATAAATTTGTTACCATTATGAACTGCAAAAGTGTGACCTACAAAATCAGGAGTAATTGTACTTCTACGGCTCCAAGTTTTTATAACACCTCTTTTTGATTTACCGTCGTTTATGTTTAATACTTTAACCTCTAAGTTAGCATCAACATAAGGACCTTTTTTAATCGAACGACCCATATTTGTATATTTAGTTGTTTATTCTCTCGTTATCGAGATATTTTAACAATGAAAATTACTTATTTGATAATTTCTTACCGTCTTTGCGTTGGATAATTAACTTATCACTTGATTTACCTCTTGTTCTAGTTTTTTGTCCCTTTGCATACTTACCAGTTCTGCTACGTGGGTGACCACCAGAAGCTCTACCTTCACCACCACCCATCGGATGATCTACTGGGTTCATCGCAACACCTCTAGTTCTTGGCGTTCTACCTTTCCAACGATTAACACCTGCTTTACCAGCTCTTTCTAAGCTATGATCGCTGTTAGAAACAACACCAATTGTTGCGTAACAATTAACCAATAACTTTCTAAGTTCACCACTAGGCATTTTTAGAACAGCATATTTTTCTTCCTTATTTGCCAATTGAGCAGAAGTACCTGCACTTCTTACTAATTTACCACCTTGACCTGGCTGCATCTCGATGTTATGAATCATTGTACCCAAAGGCATGTTCTTCATTTGTAATGCGTTACCAATTTCTGGTGGTGCTTCGTTTCCAGATATCACTTTTGCACCTACTTGTAAACCTTGTGGAGCAATAATGTATCTTTTTTCACCATCAGCATAATGCAATAATGCAATAAATGCTGTACGGTTAGGATCGTATTCAATAGAAGCAACAGTGGCTTCAACATCAAACTTATTACGTTTGAAATCTATAAT
>JAYWCY010000360.1:0-2027 GCA_043780175.1 Chitinophagales bacterium | reverse complement strand
CACTCAAAATGGTACCAAAAATGCTAGCTGTTGCCCAATTACTAAAGTGGCCTTTTGCGTACAGCATGATGAGTAGAACCGTTGCAGTTGCTGCAATTAAGTAAGCATAGTCAAATAAAATAATTTCACTAATTGACAATAATAATGTATAGAAAATACTGAGAGCTAAGCCCACTAAAATATATTGTACAGGGTGTAGTGCCTTCTTCTGCATCAGCTCAATAATAAAGAATAGTGCAAAGGTTAATCCGATAATCAAAATGGCATATTTAACACTGCGATTGGTTTTAGCATATTGATCTGCTGGTTGCACCATGGCAACACCAAAAGAAAAACTATTTCTATCTAACCCAAACTTTTTTAACACAGTAGTAAAAGGCAAACTAGCTTTATTAAAAGCCCATTTCGCAGAAAAGCCGCTATCGTTTACAGTTCTTTCACTTGGTAAAGCATTACCATCAAATGATGGGTTGCTCCATTTGCTTTGCATGGTAAAATTGCTGTTGCCAGCCAATGGTGTAAAATATAGTCGCTCGCTACCTTTAATTTTTAAGTCTACATTAAATTTTACACTGCTAGCAATTCCTATTGTTGTAAGATTAATAGGTGCAGATAAACCAGCACTATCTATGTCGTTTACTGGTAAGCCAGGTATTAATTCGTAATGGCTGCCGCCGAGGTTAATCATTACTCGCTCTTCTATGCCTTTAAAGTCGCTTATGCCAACGCAAATTTTTGCTTCGGTAAGCTGCACGTTGGCTATATCAATATCTTTTGGTAGTGTAATTGTAAAGTCACCAGTCGCTGTAATATCACTTTTGTACAGCAATACTTTATAAATAGATCGAGGTCTTTGTTCAGGAATAATAGTGCTACTTACAGATAGATTTTCTGGTAGTATTAGCAAATATTTGCTATCAATACTGTCTTTGCCAGCGGCTGTTCTTTTAATCTGATTGTAGGGCAAATAAATGTATGGGCTAGTAATAGTTTGCTGTGTAGCCCATTTAGAAGTAACTTCTTTAACCACTGTTTTTTGTCGCTCTTCTCTTTCAGTAATAAGGCTAGATACAAAGAAGGTAGGTATCAACATAACCAGTATCAGAAAGCCTGTAATGGCGGCTTTCCAAAGCGTATTATTTGATGCGTTTAATGCTTGAGGTTCTGTTACATAGGAGGTTACTTGTGGTTCAAATGTCGGTTCCATGGTAGTGTGTGTTTGGGTGATTGAAGTGTTTATTGATAAATAATGATTAGTGCGAATTGTAGAAATGCCTAAGTAGTTTTTGATGGCATTAATGTTAATAGCCACTGCAATTAAAGTGCTGGTAAATAAGATGCCTGTACAGGCTAGAAAGTCTTCTAAAAATGTAGGGTTGCTTCTATGCCATAATTGATTAAATAAGTTGAATGCGCCACCACACAAACCGTATGGTATAACCAAAATGAAACAATAAATGATTATGCCTAATAATCTATATTGGCTATGCAGCCTTTAAAAAAGTGAAAGTGTTATGGCTTGTAATAAAAAAACCGGAGCACTTAAAATACTTGAAACTATGGTTACAAAAAAGCCTACAAACCACCAATCTTCTTTGTACTGAAAAAGAAGGATTAGCATAATGCCAATGCTAAGCGCTACATTAGTAATAAACCAAATTCTTGCTGCAATACTTGTAGATGTATAATTTGTTTTCGTTTTTAAAAGTGCTTTGAATTTCAAAGTATACGTGCAAAAAAAAATTATTTAGTAGATTGAATCATTTTTTCTAGAGCAGCTAAGTGGTCTTTAAAGGCTTTATCACCAGCTTTGGTTACAGAATACAACGTGTTAGTTTTGCGACCAATAAACCCTTTCTGTACTTTTATATAGCCGCTTTCCTCTAGGCCTTTTAAGTGGCTTGCTAGGTTGCCATCGGTAGCTTGCATCAGTTCTTTCAGATCATTAAAATTAACCTCCGTATTTACCATCAGGGCGCTCATAATACCTAGCCTAATACGACTATCAAATATTTTATTTAAATGTT
>JAYWCY010000359.1:0-4972 GCA_043780175.1 Chitinophagales bacterium | reverse complement strand
CCACCTTGTTGATCCCAAAGCCCAATTGTAGGCCCTGCGGCATGACCATGATAGCCAATTGGATGGGTGTAAATACTTGCTACTATGTTTTGCTTTTTTGCCTCAGCTAACGCATCTGCCAATATTTGATTGCCTGTTTTTTGCGCTTTAAATTGATTGGTTAAAATGTCTTGTAGCTTATTGCCTTTGGCAAACGCAGCTTTTAAATAAGCAGGAGCATCAGTTTCATCTGGTTGAAGTACGTAAGCATGTTCTTGAATATCGGTATTAAGGCGTAAATAAGTAATGCCAAAATCTACATGTAACAAATCACCAGGCTGCACAATAGTAGTACCATCAGCATTGGTAAAAGCTTTTAAATGGTCAAATGTGGTACTATCGTTTCTTTGGATTTCTACCGATGGATGAAACCATGTAGTAAGTCCAAGGTCGTTTATCTTTTGTCTAAACCACCACACCAAATCTTCGGTAGTGGTAATGCCAGGCGTTACTACGTTATTGCTAAAGCCTTCGGCAATAATTTGGTGGCTAATGCTAATAAGTTGCGGGTAAAACTGCATTTCTCTCCCCGTTCTAGTTTCTAGCCAAGCAACGGCTAATGGTTCTGAGGATACTATTTTCTTACGGTTAGCTTCAGATAATTTAGCAGTTAATTGTGCATATTCAGAATGATCTAAACCGTCTGCATGGGCAAAATTATCAGAGATGTTTAAAGCAATTTTATTAGGATTATATTGGTTAATAATGGCCCGTAACGCATCCCATTGATCAGGGTATTTTTTCATATCCCAAGCGGCTTCTATCTCAGAGCCTACGGCATATCTAGCCACAGCTAGCTTTTTAAATACTTGTTGTTTAGGATTATAATAAAATACCAAAATGGTTCTCCGTCTGGCATTTAGCCAAGTGGCTGGCAGCATGGTTTTTACTATTGGATCTTCGTTGTATTCTCTAGTAATCATCACCCACATATCAATACCATTTTTCTCCATAAGGTTTGGTAGTAAATGGTTCAGTCTGTCTGCCAATACCTCGTCTATCACTTTTGCTTGTTCTCTTAAGGGCAATATCTGACCGTGTGCCGCGAGTGTAAAAGTTAATAATGCAAATAGTAGTAACTGCTTCATTATACAATAGTTTTGTAGGTTGAAGTTAACTGCTAAATACTTATGCTAAACTTGTAAGAAAATAGTCATAAGTAGTTGTTGTAAATTGAGGTCTTAAAATACCATCAACTGGGTATATGATAATCAAATATTCTTGTTAAATTTGATAGATAAACAAAACGAACATGCTTCGTAAATATTTGATGGTGTTGGGGTTGATTGTTGTAGGTTGTATCACAACAGAAGGGCAAAATATTGTTAAAATAGCAGTATTAAAGGATAAGCTTACTAAAGAAAAGAGCGACACTACGAAAGTGATGCTATTGAATGATTTGTATGTTCAATATAGAGAGTATGATAGCGCTATGGCTATGCTTTATGCCAATCAAGGCATTGAATTGAGCAAAAGAATTTCTTTTAAAAAAGGTGAAAGCCTCTTGTTGCTTAATAAAGGTGTTTTCTTCAGTCTTAATGGGGCAAATTTTGAAGCAGAGCATTTAATTAGGCAATCATTAAAAATAAGAGAATCTACTAAGGACCTTGCAGGTCAAGGTTATTGTTTAAGGTCATTAGGTAATCTGGAATATGATAAAAATAATTACAAAGCAGCACTTGATTTATACTTTCAAGCTGCTGAAAAATTTGAAAATGGGAATGATAAAAAAGGCTTGGCGGGTGACTATATATGGATTGGTAATGTGTTTAACGAAGGTCTACATCAGTTTGATAAATCGGTAGAATATTTCAATAAAAGTTTGGAACTTGCTAAAGAATTAAACGACTCGTCGTTGATAAGTTACAACTACAATAATCTAGGACAAGCTTATCATTTTCAAAAAAATTATGAAAAGGCGTTGGCGTTTTATATTAAAAGTAAAAATATGAAATTGTTGTTGGCAGACTTGAGAGCCACAGCTAATACTTTCGATAATATCTCAAGTATTTATTTTGAAATAAAAAAAAATGATAGTGCCTTATTATTCAATGATAGTGCTTTAAATATTCGACAATCACAAGGTGATAAAAAAGGTATAGCAAGTTCTTTAATTAATGCGGCTAATATTTTTCTTATTCAAAAACGGCTTACAGAGGCTTACAATGATTATCAAAAAGCAGTTGCGATAGCAAAAGAAATTCAATTTAAAGAACCTATTATTGAAGGGTACAATGGGTTAAGTAAATATTATGAAGCAACAGGACATATTGCCGATGCACTTAAATATTTTAAGCTTTTTAAAGAAGCAAATGATAGTGTATTTAATGCCAATGTAGCTATGCAAATTAGTACACTTGAAGCTAAATATAATACTACAAAAAAGCAGCAACAAATAGACGAGCAAAAGTTTGAACTACTAAAACGTAGCTATTGGATAGTTGGCATATCAATATTTTTTGTATTTATTTTGCTACTAGGCTATTCGTTTTACCGTCGCTATAAACTGCAACAACAAACTAGATTACAGCAAGAGATTTTAAACCAGCAAGACCTTGCCACGAAAGCTGTTTTAGCAGCAGAAGAAACAGAGAGAAAAAGAATAGCTACAGATTTACATGATGGTGTAGGGCAATTGATGAGTGCTGCAAAAATGAATTTAAGTGCTATAGAAAGTGATTTGAACTTTACATCTATTGAACAAAAGCAAGCATACGATAAAGCAATGGCTTTAGTAGATGAAGGTTGTAAAGAAGTACGTGCTGTAAGCCATAATATGATGCCAAATGCCTTACTAAGAGCAGGTTTGGCTAGTGCGGTCCGAGAGTTTTTAGATAATTTAAATAGTACAATCATAAAAATCAATTTGTATACAGATGGTTTAAACGAGCGTATTGATAGTAATGCAGAAATTATTTTGTACCGTGTGATTCAAGAATGTGTGAACAACGTAATTAAACACGCCAAAGCTAGCTTGCTAGATATCTCAATTGTAAAAGAAGGCAATGAAATAAGTGTGACTATTGAGGATAATGGGGTTGGTTTTGATAAAAAATCAGTAAAAAGTGGTAGTGGTATTGGACTTAAAAATATTGAAACCAGAATGGCTTTCTTAAAAGGGTCGGTAGAGTGGGAGAGCGAACTTGGAAAAGGAACTTTAGTAGTACTTCATGCTAATTGCTAAATAGTTTTATATTCATGGTTCGAAAGTGTCATGAAAGAAACAAAAATTCGTATTGCGGTTGTTGATGATCATCAAATTGTCATTGATGGTATTCATGCGTTGCTTACCAATTATCCGCAGTTTATAGTAGTTGCAGAGTCTATTTCTTCAAGCCAAATGTTGCGTTTATTGCATGATATTTCTGTAGATGTGTTATTGACCGACATTGTTATGCCTGAAATGAGTGGGCAAGCTTTAGCGAAAAAAGTAAGACAAGAACATCCTAGTATAAAAATTATTGCATTAAGTATGAGTGGGCAAGGCGAGGTAGTAAGTGAGATGATTAATGAAGCTGACATTAATGGTTATGTATTAAAAAATATTGGTAAAGAAGAGCTGGCAGCAGCGATTGTAAAAGTGGCACAAGGTGGTATTTATTTTAGTGAGGAAGTATTGCAGGAACTTCAAAATTTTACGGCTATTAAAAAGCAAAACTTAGAGATAAATATTACAACACGAGAGTTAGAAATTATTAAGCTAATAGCCGATGATTTAACAAATAAAGATATTGCTAATAAGCTATTTATTAGCGAACGTACAGTAGAAACGCACCGTAAAAATATCTTCAGAAAAACCAATAGCAGCAGTGTTATTGGCTTATTAAAATATGCTACTGAACATCGGTTATTATAAAGTTGCTTGTAATTTTTGTATGATACGGTTGCGCTTTTTATATTAAAACCGCTTCGTTTTTGAGGTAGTACGCAACGCACCCCAAGGTTGGCCAAATGGCATAAGGTATTCCATTTTTCGCTATAACAAAAGTGCTATTACAGACAGAACGAGCAAGCTGTACTAAGTAAATTTACTATAAACTATAAGATTGCTAAATAGACAGCATAAATCTTGATACAAAGATGGCTATTAACAAAGCCTTTGGTATTGTTAGTGGCTTTTAGTTGTTGGTACAACTATCCATCTGCATCTTTGTTATTTTACTAAATCAATGGATATGGCAACGGTTTTAATAACAGGTGGTACTGGTATGGTGGGGCAGCAATTAACACAATTATTGGTGCTTAAAGGCTATGATGTGATTATTGTGAGCCGTAGTGAGAGTACCAAAAGACCTCATGCAAAAGTGAGTTATGCAGTTTGGGATATTGATAAACAACAAATAGATGCCGAGGCATTGGCAAAGGCAGATCATATTATTCACTTGGCGGGTGCGGGTGTGGCAGATAAAAGGTGGACTGAAGAACGCAAGCAAGAGATAGTTGATAGTCGCATTAAAAGCAGTACTACCTTGGTTACGGCTTTGGCCAAACTGCCCAATAAAGTACAAACAGTAGTAAGTGCTTCGGCAATAGGTTGGTATGGTGCAGATACTGCTACAAGTATTGTTAATGGCTTTGCCGAAGATGAACCAGCAAATGCTGAGTTTTTGGGCGAAACATGCAGGCTTTGGGAAAAAAGTATTGAGCCTGTTACGCAGCTTGGCAAGCGCTTAGTAAAATTGCGTGTAGGCATTGTACTTAGTAATACTGGTGGTGCTTTGGTAGCGTTTAAAAAGCCAATGAAGTTTGGGATTGCTGGTATTTTAGGTAGTGGTAACCAAGTAATAAGTTGGATACATCTAGATGATTTATGCAAGATGTTTGCCTATGCCATAGAGCAACCACAATTGCATGGGGTTTATAATGCTGTAGCGGCTAATCCTGTTACTAATAAACAACTAACTATAACACTAGCTAAAATAATGCGTAAAAG
>JAYWCY010000358.1:0-11703 GCA_043780175.1 Chitinophagales bacterium | reverse complement strand
AAGTATTAATGAAGAATTGGACAAGCTTCGCCTACAAGCCACCAGCGAATTATTAAGTGGCAGAAGAGATATTGTAGTGGTAGCAAGTGTAAGTTGTATTTATGGTATGGGTAACCCAACCGAGTTTGAAAATGGTATTGTACGTATTCATAAAGGTCAGGTTTTATCAAGGCAAGGTTTTTTACATGCGTTGGTAAATAGCACCTATTCTAGAAGTCAGGGCGATTTTGCAAGAGGTACATTTAGAGTAAAAGGCGATACGGTTGACATTAACTTACCGTACTTAGATATTGCTTATCGTGTTACATTTTTTGGCGATGAAATTGAAGAAATAGAAAGCCTTGAAAAAGCCACAAGCAAACGTATCGGTATTCTAGAAGATGCAGCTATTTTTCCTGCAAATTTATACCTCGCGCCAAAGGATATTATGGTAGAAGTCATCAACGAAATTCAAGATGAGATGATGGCGCAAGTAGACTATTTTACTAAAACTGGGAAATTCATAGAAGCACAACGTATAAAGGAACGTGTAGAGTTTGACCTAGAAATGATACGTGAATTGGGCTACTGTAATGGTATTGAAAACTATTCTCGTTTTTTTGATAGACGTAAACCTGGTACAAGACCATTCTGCTTACTAGATTATTTTCCTAAAGACTTTATTTGTATGATAGATGAAAGCCATCAAACGGTGCCACAAATTGCTGGTATGTATGGTGGTGATAGAAGCAGAAAGATGGTACTGGTAGATTATGGTTTTAGGCTGCCCAGTGCGATGGATAACCGACCCTTAAATTTTCATGAATTTGAAAATATGATAGGACAAACTGTATTTGTAAGTGCTACACCTGGAGATTATGAACTGGAAACAACAGGCGGTGTAGTGGTTGAGCAAGTAGTAAGACCAACAGGGTTATTAGAACCACCAATCGAGATACGACCATCGGTCAATCAGATAGACGATTTACTAGATGAAATAGATAAAACTGTAAAAAAAGGCGACCGTATTTTGGTGACCACTTTAACCAAACGCATGGCTGAAGAAATGGATAAATACTTAGGTCGCATTAATATAAAATCTAAGTATATCCATAGTGATGTAGATACGTTGGAACGCATCGAAATACTGCGCCAGTTGCGGTTAGGCGAAATTGATGTATTGGTTGGTGTGAACTTATTACGTGAAGGGTTAGACTTACCAGAAGTAAGTTTGGTGGCAATATTAGATGCAGATAAAGAAGGCTTTTTGCGTAATGAGAGAAGCTTAACACAAACTGCTGGCAGAGCTGCAAGAAATATAGATGGTAAGGTTATTTTTTATGCTGATAAAATGACCGAAAGTATGCAACGCACCATTGATGAGGTAAACCGCAGAAGAGAGAAACAGGTAGCTTACAACATCAAACATAACATTACACCTACTACAGTGAAAAAAAGCATAGAACAGATTATGAAACAAACATCTGTGCTGGATATAAAAGGTTTTGACCCTAATAAACCTTATGCCATATTTGGCGATGGCAGCTTAAATATTGCCGCAGAAGAACAGGTAGAATACAAAACCATCCCTAAACTAGAGAGTGCCATTAAACAGATAAAAAAACAAATGGAAAAAACCGCACGTGACCTTGACTTTATTGAAGCCGCTAGATTACGCGACGAGATGTTTAGAATGCAAAAAGAATTAGAAGGGATGAAACATTGACCCACTCAACAGATTACCTATCTACCGCCATTTTTTTCTGTGAGTAGCCCTAGATTATTATTTAAAATAGCGATAGCTGCATAAAATACAGGTGAAATTAGGAATTCTAAAAATGTATTAGCAATATTACGTAACTGTAATGTGATATTACCGAAAACCCAGTCATATATACCTAGTAGCAACATCAGCAATATAACAACGATGTGTAAGAGATGCCAAATCTGCATCATCCAATTAACAGTATATCTTTTTAAGGCATAAGTACCTATCGCATACACTAAAATGATAGCAATAAATTTATTTATATGCCTTACCTTCCTAGGTATTTGTTCATAATACCCAACATCTACCAAAAATATATTATATAATGAGTAAATCAATATAATTGCCAAGAAACCACCAATAAGATATTTGCGTTTGTTATTCACTAGTTGCATAACTGGTCAACTTTTTAGTATAAATTAGCCATAGCCAAATAATGAAAGCGTAGACTACAAAAGTAAATATGTAATGATGGGTAAAATCTGCATGTTTGGGGTAATAAATACAGACTAATGTGATACCAACACAGCGTAATACATTAACTAAATAAATAACTAAAATTCCAACTAAGGTAAACGTAATTTTTCGATTAATTTTTGCTGGTAAAGCTAGTAAAAAACCAATATACAGCACTCCTAACTCAAGCCCGTTACAAGCATCTTCAATACTAACGATATTATACCCATGGTAATAGATAGCCTGCTGGGTTTTAGATTGCACACCAGAAGCCGTAGAATATGTTACAACCTTGCTATTAGAAGAAAAATCTTTAGTATTTGTAAATACGTTTAATGTATTGGATGTCTGTACACCTATCGACTTAGTTAATGCGGTATCGGGTACACCCATAGGCAATAGGAAAGCTAAATAAATAGTTTTCCAAAAGACTAATAAGATTAAAGCTCTAAAAAAAAATATTTTGAAAGGCTTGGGAACTTGATTCCATCTATTCAAAAATGATGTAAGCATTAGGCATTCATGCTTTTGATTGCTTTATTTTTTCTATATATCACCACCCCACCGATAACTACACCAGCTACTAGTAAAAATACGATACCGCTATTAATAGGTAGGGTTTTACCGCCTTGGCTGTTACCATTTTGGTTGTTACCACCCTGATTATTACCGCCTTGGTTATTTTCGCCAGCAGCATAACTTGGTAAGGCTGTAGAAACACACAATAAGATGAGAATAGCTGCGAGAATTTGTTTGAATTTGATCATTTTTGTTGTTTTTAAGATTGGATTAACGTTAATGATTTTAATAGGTATATAAAATTAAAACCTTTACGCCTATTTTAAAAATTTTTTTAGTAAAATCTAATCAGAATTTACTAGTTCTTAAACAAGAATGAGCACAATTATTTTAGATATTGAAAAAAAATTTGTATTAGATTTCAATAATAAAGGCTTATATCATTGATACATGCAATCGAAAAAGAATCTAAGAGATCGGTGTATTATTTTTAATACTAGATGTTGTTTCTATTGTAGGTACTGCATCTTCTTTCTTAAAAAAGACATTTTGAAAAATTAGAATTGTAATAACCCCCACAGAAATAGATGCATCCGCCAAGTTGAATACAGGATCGAAAAAAGTGAATGGCTTACCGCCAATAAATGGCACCCAATTAGGCATCGTAGTTTCTACTAATGGGAAATATAGCATATCTACCACTTTGCCATGTAAGAAGCTGGTATAGCCACCACCCTTAGGAAACAATTTTGCAATATTGTTCATGAACGGATCGCTATTTTCAAATATCAATCCATAAAACATACTATCAATTAAGTTCCCCAAAGCACCTGCATAAATTAATCCAGCGCAAATAATAAAACCTTTGTGGTATTTTTTATTAATAAAATCTTTTAGTAAAAAAGTACCCCAAATCACAGCTACCAATCTAAATAAGGTTAAGATGATTTTACCAATACCACCACCAAATTTCCAACCCCAAGCCATCCCTTCATTTTCTACAAAATGCAATTGAAACCAAGAGCCTAAAACGTTATGATGCTCCCCAGCATAATAGTTTAGTTTAATATAAAATTTTAAAACTTGGTCGGCAAAAATGATAGCCAATATGATAAAAACTAAATGCTTTGATTTCATTAGAAGTAAATTATTAAAGACGGGCAAATATAATAGAGTTTATAGTTTGGGGTTTGGAGTTACAAAAACTTTAGCAATTATAGTAACTATGAAATTGGATAAGCCTTAGATAAACAGTTTAAATACCATTTCAATCCTAAAAATCAGATAAATACTGGTTCAGATATTATTCTTCGATATATACTCTTTTTACTCTTTGGTTGATGGTCGTCATCACTTCATAGGCAATAGTATTGCTCCATTTTGCTACTTGCTGTATTGGCAAATACTTACCAAAAATTTCTACGATACTACCTTCTTGCACGTTATCAATATCAGTTATATCAATCATTGCCATGTCCATACACACATTTCCAATTACGGGTGCTAATTTATTTTGTATATATACATGACCTACACCATTGCCTAATTGCCTATTAAATCCATCGGCATAACCAATACGAATTGTGGCTATTTTACTATCTCTTACTACTTTACCTTTTCGGTTATAGCCAATGGTATCCTGTGCTTTTACGGTTCTAATTTGTGCAATAGTGGTTTTTAAACTCGCTACAGGTTGTAAGTGCAATTCAGTACCATTGGCACTATCTACACCATACAAGCCAATGCCTAATCGTACCATATGATATTGCAGGTGCGGATGGCGAAAAATACCTGATGAATTGGCAATATGTTTAATAAAGTTATAGGGTAAATACTGTTCCAATACCCCACAAGCTTTATCAAACAAAGCCGCTTGGTGTTGTGTAAATCCATCATGCTCGACCGACTCACTCGCTACCAAATGACTGAATACTGTTTTAACCACCATCGTTTGCTGCGTGGTTAACTGCTGCGCTAGTTGGTATGCATCAGCTACTTCAAACCCCAAGCGATTCATGCCTGTGTTAAATTTTATATGCACAGGAAATTGGTGAATAGCTAGCTGTAATAAATACTGATGAAAAGCGTTATAAATATTGAATGAATAAATTTCTGGCTCAAGATTGTGTTCAACTAAAGCATCAAAACCAGCTTCATCTACATTCATCACCATAATAGGCAATGTGATACCAGCTTTGCGTAAATCAACCCCTTCATCAGTGTAAGCAACCGCCAAATAATCTACTTTGTGAAACTGTAATAATCTTGCGACTTCTACACTACCACTGCCATAGCTAAAAGCTTTTACCATAGCCATTAATTTAGTAGTAGGCAATAATTTTTGCTGATACTGCTTAACATTTTGCACCATTGCAGAGAGATTTATCTCCATAACCGTTTGATGCACTTTTTGCTCAAACCAATGATTAATACGCTCAAAACTAAATAAGCGTGCACCTTTTAGTAAGATATAGTCATTACTAAATTGCTGATGCGTAGCGTGCTGTAAAAAATCTTCGGTTGTAGTGTAAAAACTAGTTTGCCCGATATTCGAAAATACATAATGGCATTTACTAATAGCGTTACCTATACCAATTAAGCGATGAATATTGCGTTGTTGCAATTCATTAGCAACCAATTGATACAACTGCTCATTAGCCATACCAGACTGCAAAATATCAGATAGAATAACCGTACGATTTGTATCCCCAGATTGTTGTTTTAAATAATCCAATGCTATACTTAACGACGATAGATCATTACTATAACTATCATTTAAAATATACGTATTGTTAATACCCTTTTTCAATTGCATACGCATTTCAACAGGTTGCAATTGTAACAATCTAGTTTGTAAATTATTAATACCCACCCCCAGTAGTAACAAAACACAAATAGAAGTAATCGCATTATCTATAGAGGCTGAATCAGTAAAAGGTATTCTTATTGTAAGTGTCTCATCAAGATATAGAATACTAATTTGTGTATACTCAAACGCTTTCTTTTCGTTAATAACGCTTACTGTTGCAGGTTCTTTTCTACTCCAAGAAAATAGTTTTATTGTCGGATTTAATATTGTATGAATAGTAGTACCCAATGGAATTACATCTTTACAGAAAACTAAGTACTTACAATGGGTAAACAATAAAAGTTTTTCATAAAACTTTTCAATATCATCATTAAAGCCCTCGTTATGTGCTTCGCCAATATTGGTTAATACACCAATGGTTGGTTGAATGATTTGTTCAAGTGCTTGCATTTCACCAATAGTAGAAATACCAGCTTCAAAAATACCCAGTGTATGTTGGCTATTCATTTGCCAAACACTCAATGGCACACCTACTTGAGAATTATAACTACGAGGGCTTCGAACAATATTTTCGTCAGCTTGCAATAACTGGTACAACCACTCTTTAACGATAGTTTTACCGTTACTGCCAGTAATACCAATTACAGGATAATCAAATTGCTGACGATGGTTAGCCGCCAATATTTGCAAGGCATTCAGTACATCTTGAACTAATAAAAAATTAGCGTTCGGATAAATTGTTGCATCTACCCGTTGACTTACAACAAAGTTTCTTACACCACGATGATACACTTCCTCTATATAAATGTGGCCATCACGCCTTGGGCCAGCTAATGCAAAAAACAATGAACTTGAAGGGAAAATAATTTTACGGCTATCAATTACTAAGTAATCAACAGTAGCATCTAAGCATTCAGGATTTGACGCTTTGATAACTTGGGCGATGTATTGTATTGTGTAAGACAATGCCTGATTTAATTTATAGATTTATCCATCATATTTTTAGATAGTGCTTTCTTATTCATATAAATTGAATAAAAAATAGAACCAGAAATACATACCACTATCACACCAAGCGATATAAATACTTGGGCATTTTTATCCACCCATTCATTTATCCAATGTTCGCCAAGCATTTTTGCGCCAATAAATACCAGCACAATAGCGATACCCTGTTGTAAATGATTGAACTTACTTACTGCATTTCTTAATAAAAAGAATAAACTTCTTAATCCCAAAACCGCAAAAATATTAGAGGTATAAATCACCATCTTATTACGTGAAATACCCATTACTGCTGGTATTGAATCTAAAGCAAATATCAAATCTATCCCCGCTAGCATGATAACTACTACAAACAAAGATGTATAAAGCGGTTTGCCATTTTTACGCAAAACATACTTACCGTTACCATCAGTTGGTGTAAGTGGTAAAAAGCGTTGCATGGCTTTATATATTTTTGTTTCTTCAGGCTTAAATTCCACGTCTTCACTAGCTATAAACATTTTAATACCTGTATACAATAAGAAGACACCAAAGCCGTATAACAACCAACTAAATTTCTCAACCAAACCAACACCCACAGTAATAAATATAACTCTAAACACAATGGCCATCAACACACCGATTAATAGCACTCTACCATAGAACTTTTCTTTCACTTTAAAGGCTGTAAAAATGAGAATAAAAACGAAAATATTATCAATACTCAAACTCCATTCCATTAAATACGCACTAATGTATTCTAGCGCTGGTTTGTGACCTTCTTGCAACCACATAAAAATAAAAAAACCAAATGCTAAGGCTACCCAAAACAAGGTTTGATACAATGCTTGCTTGATAGTGACTGTTTGATTTTTTTTACTTAATAAACCTAAATCGAAAACTAGTGCTAAAACCAAGACTAATCCAAAAACAAAATATGTTACTTGTTGTGGTTCCATTTTTAAAATAGTTGCTTATTGAACGTTAATAGTAAGAAAAATAAATATCGTCTTTATCTATACTGCATATGTACGTTTTCTTATCCATTGCAATATCAGTCCTATGATAATCACTACAAGAATTGGTCCAGCAATATTAATTAATTGCCATTTGGTATAATCTGTTTCTACTTTTTCTTTATTTAATAAGCGTAGGGTAAACTCTTTATTTCTGCTTTCAAAAATACCATTTTTACCTACCAAGTAATCCATACAATTTAGCAAGAAATCTTTGTTGGCAAAGGTATAATTGGTGTACTTGTTAAATCCTATTGGTAGCGGTGCTTTCTGTGTGAGTTCGTTTAAAAACATATCACCATCACTTACTACAATTAGTTTACCTTCTTTATTACCTATCGGTAAAAATGCATTATTCGTTTTTTGCAATGAGTCTATTTTAGCACCAGACAATCTATTTGCAAATAATGACTTAAACTTACCTTCTAATAATACGGCTACAGGAATGTTGGGCTCGTTAAATTCTTTCACATCATCTGCATACTTTAAACTAGCAAAGCTTATTATTGCTGGTGTCCCTATTTTTTTGCCATTTACTGATGTAGCTAGCAAAATAGTTTTAGTAATGCCTTCTGCTTTTACGGTATCAATAGAGTTAACATACTTACCAAAAACAGGATCTAAATTTTTAGAAATTGGATGCGCATTATTACCAGATACCAAAGGATAATATGGCCATTTTAATAATTGACTTTGTAGCTTACCACCAGAAGCACCAACTACTAAACTAATATCAGTAGCTTGGTAATCCTGCACTAAATCTGGATTAATTCTGACACCATATCTGAACAACAAATCGTAAATATCTAACCCTTTATCAAAGGCGATAGTTTGCGGCTTAATATTTAAACTATCCAGCGATGCAGTTAATACATCTGTAGCTAATAAAATAGTGCCGCCATGTAACAAATATTGGTCTATTTTAAACTTATCAGCTTCTGTAAAAACAGAGGTTGGTTGCAGTAGTACTAAGCACTCAATATCTTGTGGAATAAAGGGATTTGTTTTTAGATTCAGTGAATCTAATTTGTATTCGTTGGCTAGTGTAATAATCGCTTCAGACGCTTCAAAACCAAGCGATTCACCATTTCCTAATGCATAGGCAATATGAGGAATTCTTTGACGTGTTACTTTTTCTATTGCGCTAGAAAATTTATATTCTAATAACGATTCTATATTGTTATAATAAGCTTCATCGCCACTATTACCAGCACCTTTTAGAAAGTTAATTGGGTAAGTGCCATTTACGGATGTTACTAATGCACCCGGTATCACAAAACGTTGGCTTTGCTCTGCCCCCTTTTTTTCTTGTGCCACTTGCGTAAAAGGTGTTAAGCCATAATGTTTTAGCGAATCCAGCATATGTGCTTTTAAAGTGTCATCTTCTATCGCAAACGGATCGATATAATGAATTGTAATAGTACCATTCGTTAGGCTTCTATATTGCTGCAAACTCTCGTCAACACTGTTTGCTACCTTTTTTAAACCAGCGGTTAAATTGCCAGATAAATACACATCAATAGTAATTGGCTGGTCTATTTTTTTGATTAATTTTTCTGTGCTTTTGGTAAGACTAAAACGTTTTTCAGCAGTTAAATCTATTCTATAACGTAGCAACAGCGATGCATAAATAATAGCTATAAAAGCTACTAGTAATGCAATCCATCCATATTTACTTGCAATTATTTTTTTCATACTTCTTTTTAGTTTCACCCAAATTAACAAGTATACAACGGTCACTAAATCATCGGTAGATTTTAAAATTCTACAAGATTTTGTTTACAGATGTGTACATTATCTATTTTGTTTCTTTGTGAGAAATTTTCTTTATCGCATAATTAAATTACGCTTGGTAATAAGCAGTAACAGGATGATTAATCCAAAAAAGTAAATCATATCTCGCAATTCAACCACACCCCTACTAATACTTCTGTAATGAAAATTAATACCCAACATTTCTATATAATAATCTAAACCTGTTTTAGATATTGGCAACTTACTAATAGCATCGAAACCACTGTAAAGTATAAAGCAAACAAACGCACCAGCTATAAACGCTACAACTGTATTATTGGTAAAGCTACTAGCACAAATACCTACTGCAGTGTATACGGCACCTAATAAAATTAAACCAAGATAACTACCAATAGTAGCGCCAACATCTATACCACCAACGCTACTTAGTTGCTGCAAACTGACTGCATAAATAATAGTAGGTACTAAGGCCGCAGCCACAATTAATAAGGCCCCAAAAAATTTCCCTACAACAATATCAAATGGTTTTAGAGGTAAGGTTTTTAAAATCTCAAATGTGCCAGATTTATATTCATCTGCCATACTACGCATAGTAACAGTAGGCACAAGAAATAATAAAATAAATGGTGCCAAATTGAAGAAGCTGCCTAATGACGCATATCCAAAGTCGAGTACATTATAATCGGGGAAAACAAATAGTAGTAAGCCATTCAGTAATAAAAACACAATAATTGCCAAATAACCAGTGAGGCTATCAAAAAACTGTTGCCATTCTTTTTTGCAAATCATCCACATGGGTTCAAAAATAACCTAGTTGGGCATTTAACAATCAATATTTGTTAATAGTGTTGTTAAATTAAATTGTGATACCCTCTATCATTCATCCGTTTCTTTGCTATACATCTGTTTTAGTTTATGTTTACGCACCACAAGTTTACATTGTATGAATGCTGAAAAAATCACTTACTTATTTATAAAATCTGACTATAAGTTAATTAAAATTAACCTCTGCGATATTTTATATTTATCGGGTTTAAAGGACTACACACAGATATATTTAAAAGGCAAAGTATCGCCTTTAACCACACTTCAAAACCTAAAAGAATTCGAAAGCAAACTACCGCCCGATGACTTTGTAAGAGTGCATCGCTCTTACATTGTAGCCATGAGCCAAATAGATTATATTAGCAGAAACGAAATTATTATTGGCACCAATCATATACCAATTGGCAACTCATTTCGTTCTGCATTAGAAGATGTGATTCAAAAACATTCATAAATATTTAATATAATTCATTCAAACGCCAAATAACCTCGCCTTTATTCTCTACATATTTCAAAATAACATCTCCATTAAATAATATTTCTAGTGCTTCTAAAACAGAAGTTGTAGGCAAATCACTTAAAAATGAAACCTCACTAGTAGTTAAAGTGGGGTATTTTGTAAATAAATCTAATAAACTGCCATTAATTGGTTGCTTAATTGCATGAGGTATAAATTCTAATAATGTGTTTTCAAAATTATCGAACGCTTGAAAGCCTTTGAGTATTTTAGAATGGTTATACTTATCTGTAAAAATAAAGGTTGGCAATACGGTTATTTCCAACTGTTTTACCAATTCTAAATCTGCCTCAAAAAATAGTTGTGCCTTACCTTCTATATCTCTTAAAAGTCTTGCGGCATCTAAGCCAGCCTCGTAAGCAGCTTTATGCAATAATTTTTTTTCAATGATATTTTTATTTTCAAAAAATAGCATTTCGTTTATTCGTCTTAGAAAAATAATCGCCTTATCTGTGTCCTGCATTTGTGCAGCTTTAAAGGCAATTGATGGTGGGTACGATGAAGATAAAGGATCTTCTAGCCAAACATCAGCATAAATAGGCATATCATATTTTTCATTTGCCTTTTGCCAATACGCTACCACATCGGATGGTTTACTGATGCTACCTCGACTATAATTTTCCCAAGACGGCAATAAACCGCCCATACAATACTCAATTTCTAAATAATTCCCATATTCAAGCTTTAATTTTCGCAACTGTGGTTGAATAATCCAACAGGTAGAACATACGGGATCGGTAAAATATAGTATGTGCACCTTGTTATGTTTAGGCACTACTTTTTTAGGTTTAGAAGGATTGATAATAAGTGGTATTTTAATATCATCATCATCTTCACGTAAAGGATTTAAAAACTTTTCTTTTATGTCACGCCCTAGCAGGGTGTGCTCTTTTACAAATGCTGCTCTTTCTTGGTAATAAGCTATAAAAGCAGCCTCATAATTATATGTGTGTAACAAGCAACTCGTAAGTACTTTTGCATCTACGAGTGCGTTTGTTGTGCCTGCACTAGTAAAAGGTACAGCTAGGTGCGCTGCATCACCTATTAACACAACATTTTCTTTACTAAAACTAGG
>JAYWCY010000357.1:0-14843 GCA_043780175.1 Chitinophagales bacterium | reverse complement strand
CGTAAGTTGGCGTAATGCTGATTAATTTTTTTAGTATTTCTACTCCCAATAATTTCTACTTGATTTTCTAGTTCATCATTTTTCAATTGATTGAGGCGTTTCATACGCTTGCCATAAAAATAACTAATGATGAATACCGGTACCAACATTACCAAACACACTAATACAACTGCCTTATCATAAAATAGTAACATGATTAAAGAGCCAAGCAAATTATAACCAGCTTCTACCACATAATTTAAATCGTATTCCAAAAAGTCAATAAACTCACGAGTCAAAGTGCTATGTGCACTTAGTTTAGACACTTCATCGCCCTTGTATTTACGAGATAATAAACGGGTAACTAATGCTGTGTAAATAGCTGAATAGGTACGTGTATCGTACATATGCCTAATGGTACCTGCTACCAACCATACTAAGTGTGCGGCTGCTAGATATATTAACCCTGTATAATTACCTTCTAATAATCCATCAACTGCTTTGCCTAGAAAAAATGGCCGCATGAGTAAACCCAACATCTCTATGCTAAATAAACTGTAAGTAAGTAGCAGCTTATATTTGTATTGTAGCATGATAACTTTAAGGGCTTCAAATCTTGACATGTTTAGTTGGTTCTTTTCGCTCTTTCTGTGATGGTATTATTAGCTGTGCCCTTAATAAAACCTTTACAATTTGTAGACGCACATTGACACATAAATGGCTCCATATCGGTACTTAAAAAACTAGTGTAATCTAGGGTTAATTCTTCGCCTTTGGTAATTGGCTTAATCGCATACACATTTAATCCTTTATAAGCCGTGTTTGGCTCGCAACTATGATTTTGTGGTGCCCAATTTTCTGGCTGATCATCCCACAGAATAAATACTTCATCGCTTATTGGATAAGCATAGCGGCGAAAATTTTCCAACTCTTCTAATGACCAATGTTGCTGCACATAAGCTTTGGTAACAATACGCTGCGATCTGCCTTCACCTAAAAATACAATATCATTTTGGAGCATATTTTGAGTAGCATATATTCCATAACCTGCTATAGCATTACCTTTTACTATATATTTTTTTTGCTGGCGTAAATGCCTAGTCTTGCCTTCGGCTATAATATGTTGTAAAAAGTTGCTTTGCCCATAACCATCGTACTGTAATATAAAATCTGCTGACCCTTCATAACCATCTTTATAAAAAACAGAGCAGGTAAAATTAATTTCAAGAAAATAGAGTTTACCGGAAGGATCCAGTCTAAAATCTAATCTCCCGTAACCTACACCATTAAAACCTTTGAAGATATTTTCTGCTGCAACTCTTAATTGCTGTTCCACTAATATATCGTTGCAGGGTATATTGGCATTAGGATGTAATTCTGATGTTTTTAGTGCGTATGTTTTGTATTGAAAGTTATCTGGAAAAATAAATTCTACTGGCTTAAAGGTAGTTACTGTTTTACCATCTGCATTAGCAGCCAACATTACCGTAAACTCTCTACCAGCTATATATTCTTCTACTAATAACTCGTCGTAGTCAACTAATAGTTCAATCACTTTTGCCTGTAAAGTTGCCATATCTGCTACCAACGAATGATTATCTATACCAAGGCTATCACCAGCTTTGGCTGGTTTTATAAATAGCGGAAATAGCAATTGCTTACAAGTTATTGCTAAATCATCTGTAGCAGTTACTAACGCATAAGCAGGTGTAGTTACGCCAGCACAGAAAGCCACATATTTCATCAATTCCTTTGGTGGGTCGTATAACTTTGTTGTAGGACCAGTAAAAGGTAACCCTAATAATTCTAATGTATATATCACATCAATAGAAGGCACTTCCCATTCTAAATAGCCTTCACATAAATTCACAAATATATCGTAACCCTTATGCTGCAAGGCTTTTAGTTGTTTATAAGTAGTCAACTTATTTAAAAACACGGTATCTACTTGTGCCTCTGGCAATAAAGGTTGGAGGTTTCTAGCAGGATCGTAATACTGATAGTCAACCACAGAAGTTGAGTAGTCTGGGAGCAGCACACATACTTTTAACTGCTGATTATTTTGATTCGTATGATTTGCCATGATGCTACCTGCTATTATTTTGGCTACCTATTACTTAAGATGAAATTTTGTTAAACGTTATACTATGATAAAATAATGGAAAATCTTTCTATCATCGTTAATCATCGGTTAATACTATTATTAATTATTTGCACCACTAACTCTGTGAAACTACTATTTGCAAAGCGCAAAATAGCACCAATACTGGTAAAGTTTTCATCTTCGCTAATGCCACACTGTGCGTTTACCTCTAGCACATACAAGTTACGGGTAATTTTATCCATACGAATATCAATCCTGGTATAACCAGTTCCTTTTACAGCCACATAAGCATCCCAAGCTAGTTGTTTAATTGCCTTATGTAGTTTTATATCTGGCACAGCATACTCGTAAAAGTTAGCATTATTAGGCATCGGTGTTTCGTCTTCATAAATTTCCCAAAGCCTGTCAAACGATAAAAACTGTTCCTGTTCTGGCAAGCTTTCATGAAACACTCTTTCTATTGGTGGATAAATAATTGCGGTGTCTGGTTGATTGTAATTACCTACAATCATTATTGTAAATTCTGGTCCATTAATAAATTCCTCAGCTATCAAACCATCTGTAGCCAATTGCCAGCCACGGTAGCCTTGAAACATCCGTACTACTTGCGCTTGTAACGCAGCCAAATCATTTACCACGTTTTTAATACCAACACCCATACTGCCGCCAGATACAGAAGGCTTTACAATGATAGGTGAACCAAGTTGCTTAAAAATAGTATCTATATTTTCTGATGCTGTGTATATTGCTTGCCATTTTGGTGTAGCAATATTTGCAGTATCAAAAGCTTGCTTCATATCTATTTTAGAAGTGGTGATATGATAGAAAAAAGCATCTGCACCAGTATAATATAATCCTTTCTGGGTCAGCAGATTAACGACAGAAATACCTGGTGTGCCATTTACTTCATCACCATCGCATAGATTTATAACAACTTGCTTAACAATGGTAGTAGCTTGCTTTTGAGCAATAGTTTCTATCACTTTAGCATAATCATTCATCGTTACAGGCTGCCATTGCCATTGTATGCCAAGTTCTGTAAATACAGCAGTATATTCTGTAATACTTTGCGAAAAATCATAATAATAATTCAGGTTCTCATCGTTTGTTACAACATAAGGTGCAAGCACCCAAATATGTAATTCATCAGCTGCTATATTAAGGCTTGTATTGTTTGGCATGTAAGAGTGTACCAGTAAGTACTATTTGTTATCAGCAAATTGCTTGGCAATAAAATCTGTAAACTTATGATTGGCAATAACGCTGTTGCTAAGATAAGCTGCCCCTTGTATTAATTGCAAACAATTAGTGGCGCCACAATTGCATATAAAAGTTTGGTCCATTTGCCATTCGGTAGATGGATAGAAAAAGCGCAATTCTTCCCCTATCTCAATCTCTTTAATACAAACCAATTGCATCAATGTGGTATCAAAAAAAACATTCGGGCTGCAACTATGGTTGATGTATTGTAAAAAATCAGGCATTAAGGTAATATGCTTGTTGATGCCTACTTGTACTGTGAGATAGCTAGGACTCATAAATGTTTCTTTAGCATTAAAGAAACTAATTACTTCGCCTATTGCGATAGTTGTTGTAGCATTTAGCGACTTCTGATTGTTATCTTTATTTAGCAATACATCCGCAAAAGCATGATGGCTAATAATTTGGTAAGGGCGGGCAATTGTAGTCATGTATCTTTTTGAATAACTAAGACGACAAAAGTTTAACCATACATTTGGTAAATAAGCTTAAATATTGGTTAAATTATAATGTACTTAAATATTCCATTACTTCACTTAGGGATTTTTTAAATGATACATTAGCCGGCACTTTCTTTTTATATTGTTGCGTTAGTAATCCCGAAACAATTAATTTATTATTAAAAAAACGATTGTGTGCATTTATCAAAAACTTATCAAAGTTGAAATTATTGGCTACAGCAGTTAAGTGTGTATATAAATAGGTTGGCTTTTTAAGATCCGCCACAAATTCTACATCTTTGAAAGGTACATTTGCACCCAAATAAATAACTTTTATACCTCTCGATTTTAACAAATAGCACATAAATAATAAACCTAGTTCGTGGTACTCACCTTCGGGCAAAAATAACAACATAGATTTAGAACTAGCAATATGATTTGACACCCCGTCGATACCTACAATTAGCTTTTGCCGAATAATATTTGTAACCAAATGCTCTTGAGCTGGGTTAATATGGTTGGTAAGCCATAAAATACCAATACGCTCTAAGAAGGGAAATATAATATATGTAATTGTTTTTTCAATACCTCTATTTGCAATATGACTGTCTAGTAATAATTCAAATTCTTCTATTTTAATATCCACCATATGGTGTATTAAATCGTTGATAGCACGTTCCTGTTGGGCTTGACTTTGAGTTAAAGAGGTGATTTTTTCGCGCATTTCGGGCTGGCTCATCCGATCGATATGCGAAATTTTAAAACCATACTTATTTAGCAAAGCTATATTTAGCAAGGTTTTTAATTCATCGCTTGTGTAATAGCGAATATTTGTATCGGTGCGCTGGGGTTTTAAAAAGGTATAACGTTGTTCCCAAATACGAATAGTATGGGCTTTAATACCCGATAATAACTCTAAATCTTTAATGGTAAAGGCGTTCATAGTAAAAGAACAACAGTTTTGTAAAAAGGTTTAAATCTCAAAAAGCAACGTTAAACAAAAGAAGTTAAAATGATTATTTTAAATTAATAAGTTAGATTGTCTAAATAGTCGACACTAGGCAAATAAACGTCATGCCGGAGCCTATAAAACAACAAAACATCCCGTAGAAACGGGATGTTTAAATCCTAATAAAAAAACAGACATTCCGTGGAAACGGGATGTTTCTATCCTTTTGAAAACTCATAAACCATTAGATTCATGAATGCAATATAAAATAATTTATTTATAAGTACTTGTTTAGAAGCTATACTTTTTATCGTATGTGTTTACATTTAAATAGCGCAGATGTTGCCAACTGCCATTTGTCTTATTCTATAAATTATGCGTTATGAAACAAAATAAAAATTTAATCACTTATTTTGTTTAGAGTGCATAATTGCAGTTTTTTTTAATTATACTATGTAGTAAAACAAGTATTTCTGCATAAACGGATTATTTTAACATCCCAAACAGGGCTTTTGAACAAGTAATCTGGTAGGCATTATTTACTAATTACCCTTAATAAATAGTGAAATGATCAGTACAAACAGCGTTACATGTACTCAAATAAGAGTACAGCGTACATTGTTCACATGTCATTCATTGCTAATTTTACTGGCACCAACGGAATTTTAAACTATACATAATTATAGTATAAGCACTAGACATTTAATAAAGGTTAGTAAAAAACTCTCCAGATTGTATATAAATAAAACAATAACTAAGGCCATTTATTAAGACTAGTGCTACTCAACATATACAAAAAAACAAAGGCCTTCGCAATGAAGGCCTTTGTTTTAATACTAATAATTACTGATTTATACTTTTACATTTCCAATTACTTGCAATTGTGTTAAATCTGGTGTAGTGCTACCACCAGCTTTTTCTAACGTAATGGCAAATGCTTGTGCTTTTTCTATATTTTTCAATTTACAAACACCATTACAATCTACATTTAGCATCCCTGCGTCTACAGGTTTACCATCTACTAAAGCCCATAATTGATATTGCTTATCAGATGGTGCTTTTGGCAACTGATTAGCTATTAGGTATACATCTTTTGTTTTATTGTTCCAATATACAGTTGCCAAATTAGTTTCTTTACCAGCAGGGCCTTTCATAGAAACTTTAATGGTATTTGTATCACTTACTAGTTGCAGATTGGTACTTAAATCGTTGTATTTAACCTGAATGGTTTTATTCTCAGCAGTAAGTATATTCTTGTCATTCAATAGAGCTGTTACCTGCTTATCAAGTTTTGTATTTTCAGAATAATAATAAAGATTTAAGCCGCAACTAATTATTAATAAGATTACTGATGCAGCTGCCACATAACGTAGCGGATTGATTTTTTTTACAGTTGCCATTTCTACAACGGGCATTGTAATCACTTTTGCAGGTTCGCTTTCTAAAGTATCTTGAACCATTACTGGCGCAACAAACTCATTTTGCAAAGCAAACATCAACTTCTCTTTTATGGAAGCTGCTGGTGGCATAGCGTTGGCAAAGGCAACTGCTTCTAGTGAGGCTTCAAAGTTTGCAATTGCCTGTTTAATTTCAGGGTATTGTAAGCTTAGTTGCTGCACTTCTGCGGCTTCCTGTGCATCAGCTAGTCCTAAAACATAGCTTTCAATTGCACCACTTGATATGTAATTATCAATGTTCACTTTATTATTTAATAACTGTTCTTAATTGCGTTAATGCGGTTCGTAATCTTGTTTTTACTGTTCCTAATGGAATATTTAGAATCTTCGAGATTTCATCTTGCGTAAATCCTTGAAAATATGCTAATTCCACCAATACTTTATATTCTTCCTTTAGCTGGTGTACTACTTTACGCAAACCCATTTGATCGGTTTGAATTTGAGTGATACCCCCTGCATGATATGTAGCTTCTGTTAACTCTCTATTTTGTTGACTATTTTGATAGCCTTTGCTTCTTACCGTGTCAATCGACGCATTTCTTGCTACATTTAGCATCCATGTGAATAAGCGTCCTTTCGTATCATCGTAACTTTCTATCTGACGCCATATTTTTATAAACACTTCTTGTAACACATCATTTGCTAGCTCTGTATCTGTAACCACACCTATAATTACTGAAAGCAAAGCACCACTGTAGTTATCGTACAGATAACTAAATGCAGATTGTTGCCTGCGTTTTAGCAATGGCACCAATTCTGATTCGCTGTATTTGATTACGGCTTCCAATTAATTTGTTGGTATGGTTTTTTAAATGATGGTAAATTACTTACGCAGCCAAGTGAAGTTTGGATTTATAAGCTTTTAGATATTTAATGCTTTAACAATTTATGCCACTAAATTTTTATATGCATCAGCATCCATTAACGCATCAACATCCAAATTGTTGGCTACTTCAATTTTTACCATCCAGCCATCTCCAAAAGGATCACTATTTACCAATTCTGGTTCTCTTTCTAATGCAGGGTTAATTTCTAAAACTGTTCCTGCAACTGGCAAAAACAAATCACTAACAGTTTTAACGGCCTCCACTGTACCAAATACCTCTTCTGCTTTTAAGGTTTGTCCTACAGTACTAATATCTACATAAACAATATCACCCAACTCGCTTTGTGCAAAATCGGTGATACCTATTGTAGCAATATTACCTTCAAGGCTTACCCATTCATGATCTTTTGTGTAACGTAGGTTTGCAGGAAAATTCATACTATATCATTTTAGAGTTACAAATATTGAGATAAAATTTCATTGTTACAACTTAATTCAATAAACGTATTTTCATTCTAATATTACTAAATGGCCGGTCACCAGCTTTTGTGGGCAATGCAGCAATTTTATCTATGACATCTAGGCCACTAATTACTTCGCCAAACACGGTATAGCTTTGGTCTAGCTGTGGTGTACCACCAATACGTTCGTACACTTCTTTTTGTATGGCAGAAAAACTAAAATTTGGATTTGGTATTTTAACGCGGCTATTGTAAGTGGCTTGTAATTGTGTTGAATCGTACTTTTTACCCTGTACAATATAAAACTGGCAAGTACTGCTTGCCTTTGCAGGGTTGCCATCTCTTGCAGCGGCTAATGCACCCCTTTTATGGTATAATGCTGTTTGTATTTCCGCTGGAATTCGTTCGCCAGGTGCGGCACCGCCGCCAACTTTACTGGTATCGGTGGCATATTTACTAGTTGGATCACCACCTTGAATCATAAATTCTTTAATCACTCTATGAAACAATAAACTATCATAAAAACCCTGCTTTATTAGTTTAATAAAATTATCTCTGTGCAAGGGTGTTTGATTGTACAATTTGGCCACCATTATACCATAATTAGTGGTAATTTCTACCAATTGCTCTTTAGGTACAATGGATTTATTTGGTATTACAACTGCTGTTTTATTTACCACTACAACCCTTTTAGGCACAACTTTCTTTTGCGCTTCTATTGCCAAGCTCAGAAAACTTACAACAATAATAAAGTAGTATTTTATCATAAATTCGTGTAATTCGTGGCATTTAACTAATTCGTTTATCTAAAATCCCATTTGACTAAAGTATAATAAGACGTGGTCTTTTAATATATTCTCTTGTTCTATTAAACCATAACCAGGCATTTCTTTCAATTGTTTAAAATGCGGCCAATTATCTGGATCTTTCCCTTCAAGCATAAAATACCCACTTGGTTGCAGCAAGGTACAAATTGCTACATGCATTAAGTCTTGTTTTTGTTCTTTGCTAATATTTTCTCCCTCAAAGCCAGTTTCTTGTAAGCCAATTAAAAATAAAATGGCTTCCATATCTGGCTTTTTACCAAAGCGTTCTAGTAATTTGGCCTCTAAAGCCCACCAACGTTGTTGTAAATCATCTGATGCTAACATGTGGCAAATGTAGACCGCTGATTATTGTGATTAAAATGAAATTCCATGATTAATAATCAGCCAACTGGCAATTACTAGCATTTCAAGCAAAGCAATCGGTAGTACAAAACTATATTTGCAGCAAAATTGACAGAACCATGTTACAAGTAAGTGTGCTACGCAATGATCCAGAATTGGTTAAAGTGCGTTTAGCAGTGAAAAATTTTAAGCAACTAGAATTGGTTGATGAAATTATTAAGTTAGATGATCAAAGAAAAAATTTACAAGTTAGTTACGATAATACACAAGCTTCCATTAATGCCGCTTCAAAAGAAATTGGTAAATTAATGGGACAAGGGGAAAAAGAAGCAGCGGAGGAAGCTAAGAAACAAGTTGTTAGTTTCAAATTGCAGGTTACAGGTTTTCTTGAGCAGTTGGCTATTGTAGAAAAACAGTTGCAAGATGCTTTAGTGCAATTGCCCAACTTACCAGCGCAAGATGTGCCTATTGGTAAAACCCCCGAAGAAAATGTGGTAGTACGTGAAGGTAGCGTGAAGCCAACTTTGCCAGAAGGCTCTGTACCGCATTGGGATTTATTAGACAAATACAAGCTCATCAATTTTGAGCTAGGTAATAAAATTACAGGTAGTGGTTTCCCTGTATATATGGGCAAAGGCGCTAAATTGCAACGCAGCTTAATTCAATATTTTTTAGATTTTAACACAGCCGCTGGTTATACAGAATATTTGCCGCCATTTATGGTCAACGAAACAAGTGCTTACGCTACTGGTCAGTTGCCAGATAAAGAAGGGCAAATGTACCATGCCACAGAAGATAATTTATATCTAATACCAACTGCAGAAGTGCCAGTTACCAATATTTACCGTGATACTATTGTAAAAGAAGCAGAACTACCTATAAAAATGACGGCTTACAGCCCTTGTTTTAGACGTGAAGCCGGCAGTTACGGTAAAGATGTGCGTGGCTTAAATCGCGTACATCAATTTGAGAAAGTAGAAGTGATACAAATAGTAGAACCAAGCAAAAGTTACAAGGTACTAGACGAAATGATAAAGCACGTAGAGGCATTGCTACAATCTCTTGAATTGCCGTATCGTATTTTACGTTTGTGTGGTGGCGATATGGGTTTTGCAAGTGCTATTACTTACGATTTTGAAGTGTATAGTGCGGCGCAAGAACGCTGGTTAGAAGTAAGTTCTGTAACAAATTTTGAGAGTTTTCAAAGCAATCGCATGAAATGTCGTTTTAAAGACGACGCGGGTAAAATGCAATTGGTACATACTTTAAATGGCAGTTCTTTGGCTTTGCCAAGAATTGTGGCTTGCCTATTAGAAAACAACCAAACTGAAGCTGGTATCAACCTACCAAAAGTGCTACACAATTATTTTGGAAATTCAGTAATTAATTAGAAGAGGATAGCAACCCGGATGACACAAATTGGGAGGATTTTCAAAGATTTATGATATGACAAATCCGTTTTTATCTGCAATAATCCGTGTCATCAGCGTTCCCATCAATTTAAAAAAAGAGTGTGAGAAAATTTAAAAAGCCGGTTATTTTAGAAGATGTGTTGGTAGAAAGCTATGCTGCCGAAGGCAAAAGTATTGCTCGTGTTGATGGTAAAGTGATTTTTATTGAACATACAGTGCCTGGCGATATTGTAGATATTCAATTGGGCAAAAACAAAAAAGATTGGGCAGAAGCCTATCCTTTACAGTTTAAAAAATATTCAGAACAGCGTGTAACGCCCTTCTGCTCACATTTTGGTGTTTGCGGTGGTTGCCAATGGCAAATGCTACCCTACCCACAACAATTGGTGTTTAAGCAGCAGCAAGTTGCGGATAATTTAACTCGGATTGGTAAAGTAGCATTACCAGAAATATTACCCATTATTGGTGCTGATGCAACAAGAGAATATAGAAATAAGTTGGAATTTACATTTGCAACTAGGCGGTTTATACCGAAAGAAGAATTTCAACAATTGCGTGCTGCCGGCAAAGCCACAGAAGAAATTGAAACCATGAGCGGTGCTGCTGGCTTTCATGCCAAAGGGCAGTTTGATAAAGTAGTTGAAATAGATGTTTGTCATTTGCAAGCAGAACCAACCAATTTAATTCGCAAAGCCATTGTAGCATTCGCAAAAGAACACGGCTACTCTTTTCACAATGTAAAGCAGCATGAAGGTTGGTTACGCAATATGGTGATTCGTATTGCTACTACTGGTGAAATTATGCTGAATATTGTGTTAGGTTTTGAGGACAAGAAAATGCAAAATCAATTGAAAGAACACTTATTGCATTCCTTCCCTCAAATTACTACTTTGTTAGTTACCATTAACCGTAAGTTTAATGATAGCATTTACGATTTAGAGCCCGAAACACTGCATGGCAAAGGATTTATCATCGAAAAACTAGAAGAATTTCAGTTTAAAATCAGCCCAAAATCTTTCTTTCAAACCAATACAAAGCAGGCTGAAAAACTGTACCAAATTACTAGAGACTTTGCCGAGCTAGATGGCACTCAAACGTTGTATGACTTATATTGTGGCACTGGTAGCATTGGCATTTTTTGTAGCCAACATGCTAAAAAAATAATCGGTGTTGAATTAATTGAAGATGCTATAAAAGATGCGCATGAAAATGCAGCGTTAAACAACATTAGCCACTCTTTTTTTACAGCAGGCGATGTAATTGACATTTGCAATGATGTATTTTTTGCAACACATGGCAAGCCAGATGTAATTATCACCGACCCTCCAAGGGCTGGTATGCATGAAAAATTGGTAAATAAATTGCTAGATATTGCAGCACCAACTATTGTGTACGTAAGTTGCAATCCTGCTACGCAGGCTAGAGATTTAGCTTTGCTAGATGCAAAATACGCTGTGACAAAAATTCAGCCAGTAGATATGTTTCCACATACGCATCATATCGAAAATGTCGTACAACTAAAACTGAAGCCCCCAACCACTAAAGAGGAGCAAGGGTGATTGTAAAAAAACATAGAAATAATAATTTTAACCATCAAGTATTTTAAAATCTTGATTAAAAAAATCCCCTTTAGGGGTTAGGGGCTTATGCAGTTTAGACCAAATAGATTTGAAATATTACCAATTGTAGTTAAAAACTTATTGATAATTAATGCATTGGTGTTTTTAGCACAATGGATACTTGCTGACAAGTTACCATTTTCAATAGACGACACATTTGCATTACACACATGGCAAAGCCAATTATTTAAACCTTGGCAATTGGTAACGCATATGTTTATGCATGGCGATTTTTGGCATCTTGTTTTAAATATGTTACCTTTATGGATGCTTGGTTCTACCTTAGAAGCACTTTGGGGACCAAAAAAGTTTTTTGCATTTTACATTGTTTGTGGGCTTGGCGCTGCATTTTGCCATCTAGGTGTTCTATATTTTGAAAATAATGCAATGATTGCTGCATATAAAGCATTAACGCCAGAAAATACACTTGGTTTAGAGCATTTTATAACCAAATATTTTCACCAAGCAAGCTCATTGCCAACTAATTATGACGTCGCGTCGCAAGTGGTAGAATTTAACCTTAATCAAGCTACCTTAGGAGCTTCTGGCGCTGTTTTTGGATGCGCTACAGCATTTGCATATTTGTTTCCCAATACAGTATTTTTAATTTATTACATTATTCCACTAAAAGCAAAATGGGCTATTCCTGGTTATATCATTTTCGAATTGTTTAGCGCTGTAAGAAACTCTGCTGGCGATAATATTGCACACGTTGCCCATTTAGGTGGTGCTTTAGTAGGGTTTTTACTGGTATATTTTTGGAACAAAAACAATAGAAAAACGTTTTATTAACTGTAGGTAATAAATATTATTAGTATTTTACAGTCATTAATTTCTAAATAAAAAAGGCAAGTGAGCGAATATAAACAAAGACGCATACCACTTTTGGGTCAAGAAAGTAATGCACTTACATGGCTTATTATTATCAATGCAACTATTTTTATTGTAATAAACTTTCTGAAAATCGTTTATAGCCTATCAGATATTCCTGACGAATTTTTTTATCGTCAAATACTTAATTGGTTTACTTTACCGGCATCTTTAGAAAGTGTATCAGTAAAGCCTTGGGTTATATTTTCGTGCTTTTTCACACATCTTGGCACATTAAGTTTAATAAGTAGTCTTTTATGGCTTTGGAGTTTCGGGTATATTTTGCAAGATCTTACAGGTAATCAAAAATTAATCCCCATTTATATTTATGGCGGTTTTGTAGGTGCAGTATTCTTTTTACTTACAAATAACCTTGTTCCAGTTTTAGCAAAAAATATTGATTCGGCGGCGCCTATGCTTGGTGCAGGCGCAAGCATTATGGCCGTGGCTATAGCTACCACTACCTTGTCGCCAGATTATCGTATTTTTCCACTCATTAATGGCGGAGTGCCTTTATGGGTTTTAACTGTTGTATTTGTAGCTGTTGATTTTGCCTCTATTGGCAGGGGTAGTGCAGCCACAGCTTTCGCCCATCTAGCAGGCGGTGGAATGGGTTTTTTGTTTGTAAAACAATTACGTGTAGGGAAAGATTGGGGCCATTGGATGCTTGTATTTTGGAATTGGTTGGACGATTTATTCAACCCAGAAAAGAAACATGTTCCCAAAAAAGAAAAAGACCATTTATTCTATAAAACTACTGATAAGCCATATACAAAAACCCCCAATCTTACACAACAAAAACTAGATGAAATTTTAGACAAAATAAATAAAGAAGGATATCATTTATTAACTAACGAAGAAAAAGAATTTCTAAAGCGTGCCAGCAAAGAAGAATTATAAAAACTAATGGCAAAAGTACTTCCATCTATTTTAAAAATTACTATTAACATATTTATCACAGCAACTACGACTATTTATATAGCTGCTAGTTTTACGCCTTATATTAATCCCATTAATTGGCGGTTCCATACATTTTTAGCGCTTGCATTTCCATATATTTTATTAGCAATGCTTTTAATGTTTTTTTTAAGTATTTATATATTCAAAATAAGAAGTATCGTTTTTTTTCTAATTATCTTATTGGGCTATAAAAACATCTTATCCACCACTGGCTTACATCCATTTAAAACTACATATTTATATAATAAACCTCTACATACAATCAGATTATTATCTTGGAATGTTAATGAATTTTATCCAAATGAGGTTTATAAAGACACTGCAAACAATCCACGCAGGCGTATTTTAAATTTTATCAAGCAGACCAATGCGGATGTCATGTGTTTTCAAGATTTTAGAGACTTTGAAGATGGCGGCAATTATTATTCGAATGTAAAATATTTGCTAGATACCCTAAACTATAAATATTATTATTTTTCTGTAGATATCAAGCTCCCCAATACACCTCCACATGAAAGATATGGGACTGCCATTTTTTCAAAATTTCCAATAATTGATAGTGGGAGGGTTACTTACGACTCAAAAGATTTTCCAGAACATATTGCTTTTGCAGATATCCAACTGGCAAAAAAGACAATTCGATTTTACAATACACATTTAAGCTCCATGCAGCTAACTATGGAACGGAAAAATGCTGGATTAAATTATTCGTATATTCAAGATGATACAGCGATTTTACTTAATAAAACCAAACTCGAACGCATCTCTATTTTCGATTCGTTTCATGTGAGGCAAGCCCAAATTGTAAAAAAACAATTGAATATGAGTACAAAACCATTTGTGTTTTGTGCTGACTTAAATTCTGTACCATCTAGTTATGTATACCATCTCATCAGCAATGGACTTCAAGATGCTTTTTTACAAACAGGTTTTGGTTGGGGAGCAACCTATGACGGACTTTCTAGCACTTTAAGAATTGATGTAACCTTGCTATCGCCTCAATTAAAAGTGATACAATATTATTGCCCCAAGCTTAAAGCGTCGGATCATTTCCCATTAGTAACAGATATTGCGTTGCCTTAAAAAAAATTGCTTATTTTAGTGTATGGCAAAAAGCTTTGGACGTTCTGTTTTTAAAACAATTATACTAATACTTACCGTAGCATTAAGTATTGCTTTTTTACATGTTTGCTTAATACCTTATATCGGCTCTGCTATGTTTTGGTGGGTTGGCTTTGCTGGGTTAGCGGCCCCTTATTTAATTTTATTATTGTTTTTTACAATAGTTTTCTGGCTATATGCTAAGCCACGTTGGGCATTGCTACCAATTATCATAT
>JAYWCY010000356.1:0-13825 GCA_043780175.1 Chitinophagales bacterium | reverse complement strand
ACGCCAGTTGTGCCTGTATAAATAATAGTACCTGCAACTGCAGTACCGCCCAATGATGTATTGATTAGGGTAAAGTTTGTAACAACAGATGATGAATCCATCACTTTACTAAAACTAAATGATACTTTATTGTTGAAAGCCACGCCAGTTGCAAGATTTAGAGGATTGGTAGATGTAACGGTTGGCGCAGGATCTGGACCCGTGGTAAAGCTCCATACATAATCTGCAATGGGTGAATTACCAGCCATGTCTTTGACGCTCATTGTTATAGTACCAGTGTATAGGGTGTTTGGTGCCAGTTTATTGGTTGGTGTTAATGTTGCAGTAGTACCATTATAAGCAATAACTGCTGCTATTGGTGTTGTGCCTTGACGCAACGAAAAAGTTACTGCATTAATTGAGGCAGGATTGATTGCTTCATTAAATGTAGCACTAACAGTGGTACTTAAACTTACTGCAGACGCATTGTTTAAGGGGCTAGTAGAAATAACAATTGGGCAAACACCTGTAAGCCCAGTCTGCTCATCAATTTTTTTACAACCTGCTAATACAGCAATAAAGCAAAGCCCTACCAATAGCCACTTGCTATAAATGTTTTTCCAAAAGCCACTTGTTGCAAATGTGCTTTTTTGTGTAGTGGTGTAAGTGTTTTTTTTCATGATGTGATGTTTAAAATTTTTTAGAAGTAATAGAACTAATGGATTTTAATGATAGGGTAGGTTACGGCTTTTTATAGCTGTAATGCATAATGAATATTAAAACGCAAAACTATTTTTATAAAGCGGTGTAACTGTTACAGGGTTGTGTGCAATTATTGCATTATTTACAGCTAATTCTATGGGTTTTGGATATACAAGACATGTGTTTACAATTGCCTTTAAGCAGTAGGAATTAAAAATAAGTTAAAGTAATTGTGTGCTGGTCCTAAGGTAATATGATAGTTAAATTAAAAAAATGATTTGTTGTTTACTACATAATGGATCATGAAGGCAACAACTATGCCTTAGATTTTATAAAGCTAATTGTTGTTAAATTACGAAGGCTATTACTCCCTTTTTTACAGAAAAAGCGACTACCTCTTTTGAAGAAGTAACCGCTTTTTTTAAAACGTATCCATAGATTCATTAGCGCACTTTTAGCATTGTTCTAATTTGCTGTACAGCCATATTTTGCAACCTTGCATAATAAACACCTATTGGTAAAGGCCCACTATTAAACGTGACAGTATAGGTGCCAGCGTTTGGTATTTCTTTATCTAATAAATTGGCAATTACTCTACCTGTAGTATCTATTATTTGAATAAGTGTATGACCACCAGCTGTAGTATAAGCAATAGTGGTACTACTGGTAAAAGGGTTTGGATAATTAGTTATTAAATTAAATCCACTTACGTTAGGATTTACTTTATTACAGCTCGCGGCATTTACTAATGGTAGTTGTTGAAAGTTTTTTAATAGAAGCTGGTTTAAACTATTATCATCTACACATAGCCAGTTAGATAATAGTGTGGCATATATGCTTCTGAAATCATATTGAAACGGTAGGTTGTCATTCACAGTAACATTCATTGGAATGTTTGGTGTATCGCCCAAAACACCACCTAGTACATTTTTACCAAAAACAAAACAAGGGGCAGCCGCACCATGGTCGGTACCGCCGCTAGCATTACTTTTCATGCGTCTTCCAAATTCTGAGAAAGTCATACCAATGACACGTTCCTCTATGCCTAAATATTGTAAATCATCCTGAAAAGCTTTTATCGCATCGCTTACATTTTTTAATAAGTTCGCATGGGTACCAGTAGTAGTATCGCCAACAACAACTTGGTTAGCATGTGTATCAAAACTGCCATAATTTACCATGTACACCCTTGTTTTTAAACCACCTTTTATTAATCTAGCTACAATCTTTAATTGATCGGCTAATGCATTGCTAGTTGGATAAGTGACCTGTTTGGTTACTGCATTGGCAGCATTTTTAACCACCGTAGCAAAAGCTTGCGTTTGTTGCGCCATTTGCCTAATAAATGTCAATTCTTTGCCTGCAGGTGTTGCTGGCGCAGGCTCCTGTGTGCTATTTAATAAACTATAAAAACTAGTAGGGTTGCTAATACTCATACCCATACTTACCGATGGACCTTGTAAGGTTAATGATGTAACAGAGCCAATTTGTATAGCCAATGGGTCGCTCATCGAACTATTGGGATAGCCATTAGGGAAATTAGGATATTCGTAGTTTAAATACCTACCAGCCCAACCTGTATTTACTACACTGGAACTATCACTGGCACTCATCCAAATATCGGTAGCTCTAAAGTGTGAAAAACTTGGTTGTGGGTAGCCCACTGAGTTGATAATTTTTAGCTTCCCATCATTATACAAGCTTTGAAGTCCTGTCATTGCTGGGTTTAAGCCTACCTTGTTGTTATTGGTCAGTACTAGTACTTTATCTTCTGGTATAAAAATATTATTGCGTGCATTGACATAATTACTAAAATATTCTAGCGGAATAACCATGTTTAAGCCATCGTTACCACCTTGCAATTGTACTATTACCAATACATGATCTGTTTCTGTGGTTGGTAGGCTTAAAGCTCGCATTAAAGGTGAGTCTGCTCCTAATGCTTTGATAGAAAAGCCATTGATATACGATGGTACAATAGTACTTGATAGTAAGGTCTTTTTTAAAAATTCACTTCTTTTCATGATAAGCTTTTTATAAAATCTAAGCCAATTGGTATTCAGATAAATTCATAAAATATTTGTATAAATCTCGAAGTTTATTTTTTACGGTAGTGGTATTTGCAGTGTTGCTTGGTGTTGAGACAAAAAGGTTCCAAGCATCTGTCCAATAACTGTCTGTAATTTGCCCACTAAGTAAAATATCTTTCTTTATTTGTGCCTTTATAGTGGCAGATAAATTGATACGGTATAAATGTTTTAGGCTATCATCTATCAATGCATTTGGGTTACCAGGATTTGGTAAAAGTTTAGCAAATTCGCTCCCATCTACGATGATTTTTTTACCATTATACGTGTAGCCACTAACTACCATTGTATCTGTAAATTGGTCCCGTTTTGGTAACGTATCGGCATTAATCCATATTTCATAAAATTGCGGTGCTTGGTAATAGGCTTTCCAACCACTAACATCTGGCGGATCGCCAATATTTTGCTGCATATTGGTTATCCAGCTTACCAAGTAATTATAAAAACCGTAATTTGTAATGTAGTCACTATTTGGTTGAAATGCTACGTTAAATTCACGACACATACCTACTACTAAATCAACTGGACTTTTTATTTGACTACCTCTTGATAAGGTATCAAAAAAATGCTCGCTTTTTAGCAAAGTACTTAGAACAGGCTTTAATTCGTAATTATTATTTCTAAAAATGGTGGCCAATGGTGTAATAATATTAGCTTCAACAGTGGCATCAATATCGTAATATACAAACCAACGGTACAGCCGTCGGCAAATGTATTTTGCAACTTCTTGTGCATTAAAAATCATCGTTAGTAACGCATCAATTTCTAAATCACCAGCAGTAGTGCCTGTTTTCCCTTGAATAACGGTATTATTATAAAAAGTAGAAAATTGCTTATTGGTGCTATCATGTAGCGATGATGTAAAATAAGAACTCATTGACGAGGCATTATTACGCCAACCAGTAAGTACTTTGGCTGCTGCTTTTACATCGGCTTCGGTGTATTGTGAGTCGGGGCCTTTACCACAGCAAAAAAGCTCTTGTAACTCTCTTCCATAATTTTCATCGGGCGCATTGGCATTATTATATTGCCCATTTAAAAACACCAACATGGCAGGGTCAATAGTGATAGCTTTTGTAAGTGATTTAAAATTGCCAGTTGCATTGGTACGTAATAAATTATGGTGCTTATAGCAGTAGTTACCGTTGGAAATAGTGTTGGTTTCTGTTGCAAAATGGTTGTGTAAAAACAAGGTCATTTTTTCTCGAATACTTCTATCTTGGTTAATCATAACACCCATCCACCATTTTTTAAAGCTCGCTCTACGTAAGCTTTGTATAGTGCCATCAATATTATAATCGTTAACCCAAGTAGCACCTAAGGCTATTGCAGTATCTGGTTGTGTAAGTGCTGTGGCGTGCGAATATTCTTTAACCGGCGGCGGTGGTAATACAGCTGTAGGATTCAATAATTCATCAACAGCTTGCGACATTGTTTTTGTATTAAAATAATCAATGTCTGCTTTAGTTGCACCAAACATGGTACGCTTTAAAAGATGTATAATTTCCTCTTCACCAAAAGTGCCTGCATAAGCACTAAGACCTGTTGAAGGCAGTGGGGCAGGTATTGTATGGCTGCTTTTAATGGCAGTCGTTTTTTGGGGGGATAAAAAAGCTCTTCTATCCATATTGGGTATATTTTAGGGGCAAATAAAAAAGAATCCGAGATGGAAAGTAGTAACAAAAAATCAAAGTGTTTATTTTTCTTTGTTTCAAGTTACTAAAACAAAAAAGCTACCCCTTAAAAGAGGTAGCTTTTTTGTTTTTATTTTAATATTACTTTTTACGCATCACACTAGGGTAATGATCAATAGTTTCAAATACGTTTCTTGGGTCTTTCTTTAGTTCGGTAATAAATTTATTTAAAGAGTCTGTGTATTGTGGCTTACCAAACAAACGATCGTGGGATAAAATTACCAACGCATTTTGTTCGTAGGTATAGCCACTTTCAAATTTTTCATTCACTTTTTGTAGCATTGCATCTACACTTTCTTTTGGTACACCTTTTAATTGCTCCCATTCAATATCCCAACCTATTACTTTGTAACTCAAACTATCTAAGCGCTGGCAAACAGCCAAAGTAGATTTTGGTCCCTGAATTTTACCATTAGCCACCCAAGCATTATTACCCGGTAGGCGTATAATTTTTACACCAACATTTAGCTCTTTTTCATTTTTCAAAAAATCTTGTATTGCATTATCTGCTTGTTTGTAAAATAACTTATAGTTATCCTTGCCATTAATATTAGCATGTGAAAAACTATGATTTGCCATTAAAAACTCTGGATAATCGTTACGCAACGAATCGATAATGCGTTTTTTAAAAGGACCAACTTGGTTCATGCCCACGGCAAAAAATGTGGCTTTTACACCTTGCTTGCGAAACACACTTTTACAAGCAATAGTACCGGGTGGTTGCGGTGAATCGTCCCAAGTAAGGTAAATGTAGCGTTTGCTACTATCAAGTTTAATAATACTCCCTGGCTGTGGTTTAGCTACTGCGACACTGTCTTTTTTCGCGCTATCTACTGCTGGCTTGCTGTTACAGCTAGCCAATACAAAAAGGGCTATTACTGCAATTGTATTTTTAAATCTGTTCATAATATCACGTATTATATCAAAAGTACAGCTAAACAAAAGTGTATTTTTTAAAATGTCGCCTTGGTTGAAAACTTTTAACATATCAATTTAGTTACGCACGGTAGTGCTTTTGCTCAAAAATATTTTTTCGACGAATCAAAAAGAATAGAAAATGTATTAAAAATATTTCCATAGCAACTTTGTTTTTTATATTTTTTTGGACAGTTTGTCTGAAATGTTAAGTGTTGTGTGAAACCTTTTACAAGGCAGCAGTCTATCGCAATTATCTTTGTACTTGTAATATTTTGTTTATGATACAGATTGGTAATTATAATTTATTAAAAATTGATAGGCTTGTAGAAATTGGTGCGTATTTAGACGATGGTGATAAAGGTATTTTATTGCCTAAGCGTTGGGTGCCAGAAAATGCAAACCGTGGCGATATCATCAATGTATTTGTGTATCACGATAATGAGGATAGAATGATTGCTACCACCATGCAGCCCTATGCTGTGGTAGGCGATATTGCGTTGCTGGAAGCCGTTACCATAAATAGTTATGGGGCTTTTTTAAAATGGGGCGTCATGAAAGATGTATTTGTTGCCAGATCTCAACAGCTAAGTGAGATGATTATAGGTGGTAAATATTTGGTGAAATTATATATCGATGAACGTACCAACCGTGTCGCGGCAACTGAACGAATTGATAATAATTTTAGCAACGATACCTTAACAGTAAAAGAGCTTGAAGAAGTGGATGTTACAGTTTATCGTAAGTCTGATTTAGGTTATGTGATGATCATTAATAAGCAACATATTGGCTTACTACACAATAGTGAAGTGTTTAAAAAGTTAAGTGTTGGTGATAGCATGAAGGGTTTTATAAAGAAAATATACGAGACCAATAAAATAGATATTGTACTAGGTAAACCTGGCTATCAACGTGTAGAAGATGAAGTGGGGAAAGTGCTACGGTTATTACAAGAAAGCAAAGGTGTTCTGCCGTTTAACGATAAAAGTGAACCAACTGCTATTTATGACTTTTTTGGGATGAGTAAAAAGACGTTTAAAATGGCTACTGGTAATTTGTACAAGCAAAAGAAATTGCTATTTACCGAGAGAGGCATTGAGTTGGTGAAATAGTGTCTACTGAGCCAGCGCCCTTGCAAAACCTACTGTTTCACGATATATTTGTGGTGATACATCTGCATTGTTTTTAAAAAATCTACTAAAATAAAATTCATCATCATAGCCTAGTTCGTAGGCTATTTCTTTTACTGTTTTATTGGTAAGATAAAGTTCTCGTTTTGCTTCAATAATAATGCGTTCCGCAATTAATGCAGTCAGCGTTTTATTGAAATGTGTTTTAATAATTTTAGCTAGGGCTTTTGGTGAAATATGCAATGCTTCGGCATAACTGCTTACCGAGTGTTTGGTTTTGAAATCCTTTTCAAGAATATCTTTTAAATCTCGTAAAATAAATGGTTCCTTAATATTTGAAATATCTGCTTTCGCTATCTGGTTTTGTGTTGCTTTTAGCCTACAAGTAGTAATAAGAAATATTTTTAAATAAGCAATCAATAACTCATATTGTGCCAATGCATTGTTTTGTATTTCATTGGTGATTTGTTGAATCAACATGTTGAAAATTGTTGCACTTTCTTTATTTACCATCACTAATGGTGGTTGATAAATATTGTTGAACAATATACCATTACAAGCAACTTCTGACTGATGTTTATGAATGCAAAAAAAATCTGGGTGAAAATGAATGGCTATACCTTTTAGGTTTTGGGCGGTAATCATAAAAGGTTGATAAGGTGAGAAAGCCAACAAATGATTACAACTTATATCGTGCTGGGCAAAGTCAGCTTTTAATGTGCCACTACCTTCTGTAATCCAAATAAGCGAATAGAAATTATTGCGCTGCAAGTGGTCAAAATAGCTATTGTCTTCAAACTGTAATAGCTTAAAAGCAAGGTTGCCATTTTGTGGATTGACAAGTGTGAAATTTGTTGCTGATTGCATAAATACTATTTAAGTTGTCTATCTTTTTCTTCAATAGGCAAATCATTAATACTTGCTACTCTTTTGCGCATAAAACCATCCTCATCAAATTCCCAAAGCTCATTGCCGTAGCTGCGAAACCATTGCCCAGTTGTATCATGCCATTCGTACTCAAACTGCACGGCCATTCTGTTTTCTCTAAAACCCCATAGTTGCTTTTTTAGTTTGTAGTCTAATTCTTTTGCCCATTTATTTTTTAAAAATGCTTTTACTGCTTCGCGGCCGTTTATAAATTCTGTTCTATTGCGCCATTCTGTGTCTATTGTATAAGCCAGGCAAATTTTTTCGGGGTCTTTGGTATTCCAAGCATCTTCTGCTGCTTGTACTTTTTGCAGTGCTGTTTCCATTGTAAATGGTGGCAAAGGATAGCGTTTGTCTTTCATATTTACTTGTTGGTTGAAGAAAAAATCTAGCAGTAGACACTGCTGGAAAATAATGGTCTTATTTTAAAATTTTGCTTTCACTGCTGTTTCAATTAAAACAGCTTCCCATAAAGTATCTCCACATTCGTCAGGTATCACAATATTATTAATGTGTAATATTACTGCGTTTGCTCCATCGCTTTTCATTTTATGTCATTTTTAGATTGCTAAAATTACAATACTGGCGCTATTGGAAAATCAATAGGTACATTGGTAATATTGTGTAAATAATTCATCACTACTTTATCTGCAATGGTTATAAGAATATCTACCAAATTAGCTTGTGTATAACCTACTGCAAAAAACGCATCTAATTTGGTGGCATTTACTTTACCTCTGTTTATAGTAGCGTCTTTTACCAAGCGGACTAAAGCTGCAGTTTTTTCATTAAATGATGCATTGCCTTTACGTATCTCAATAATTTGCTCATCAGTTAAGCCATTCATTTTACCTAGTAATGTATGGGCTGATAAACAATAATGGCAATCGTTTACTTGGCTTACTACCAAATTGATAATTTCTCTTTCCTTTTTTGATAATGAACTTGGTCCATTTTGTAGTTGTAAATAGGTACCCAAAGCTGTATCTGAATATGCGATGGCAGCATAAAGATTTGGTACAAAACCTAAGGCTTTTTGTAAGGTATCAAAAATAGCTTGATTAGCTGGTGCAACGTCTGCTTTTGTAGGTACTAAAAATTGATGTGACATGATTTGTAAGTTTTATTTAAGTGCGTTGTCTTTATTGACAGTGCAAAGATGTATTGCTTGCAAATCCTGTAAAATGGATAAACAACGCAATGTCATGGATAATTTTCCCACCACTTCATTTAATTATTTAAGAGTTTATATTAACAATTATTAAGGTTTTTTGTAACTGTAAGCTAATCAGCAGTGTTTACTTTCGCCGTAAATTCCAAAAAGTACCTGATATGCCTACTTTAAGCAAAAAAAGCAATTTAACTTGTATGATACAACAACTGAAAAAACTAACAGTAGTTTTGGTCTTATTGCCAATGGTGCTAATGGCTCAGGTAAAAAATAAGCACACCATCAACGGTACCATACGTGACAAGCAAACAGGCGAATCATTAATTGGGGCAAATATTAAGCTAACTCCCTTAGCAGGTTTAGGTACGGTATCAAATGCGTATGGGTTTTATTCAATTACTGCCGAAGAAGGCAACTACACATTGGTAGCAAGTTTTGCTGGTTATATAAATGATACAATTGGCATTAATCTTACAAAAAATGCAGAGCTAAATATTAGTCTAAAACCATTTCGCTCTCAATTAGAAGAAGTGGTAGTAAGCACACGTAAAAAGAACGATAATATTACCAAGGCGGTTATGGGTGTTCAAAAATTATCTATTACCGAAATAAAGAATATTCCTGTTTTGTTTGGCGAAAAAGATGTACTAAAAACCATTCAGTTACTACCAGGTATTAAAAGCGCTGGCGAAGGTAATAGTGGCTTTTATGTGCGTGGTGGTGGTGCAGATCAAAACCTGATTTTGCTAGATGAAGCCACCGTGTACAATGCCTCGCATTTACTAGGTTTTTTCTCTACTTTCAATAGTGATGCTATTAAAGATATTACGGTGTACAAAGGTGGTATGCCAGCCGAATACGGTGGTAGATTATCATCCGTTATTGATATTAAAACCAACGATGGCAATAACCAAAAATTTGGTATGAGTGGTGGTATTGGCTTAATCTCATCTAGACTAAATGCCGAGGGACCTATTGTAAAAGATAAAGGCTCATTTAACATAAGTGCGAGGCGTACTTATGCTGATTTGTTTTTGGCGCTATCTAAAGACTCGTCTATTAAAAATAATAAACTTTATTTCTATGATTTAAATGGCAAAGCCAATTATAAATTAAACGATAAAAACCGCTTGTTCTTATCTATTTATAATGGTAGAGATAACCTTGGTTTTGGTAGCACATTTGGTATTGATTATGGTAATACAACTGCCACACTAAGATGGAATCATATATTCAATAATCGCTTGTTTTCTAATACCTCATTAATTTATACCAACTACAGTTATAAGATTAAAATTACTGCTGCCAATAATAACCTACTCATTACCTCCAAAATACGTGACATTAATCTAAAACAAGATTTTCAGTACTATATTAATGGTACTAATAAAGTAAATTTTGGTATCGATTTAATTCACCACAACCTAGTGCCAGGTTCAGTTACAGCCACACAGCAGTCTAGCTTTAACAATACAGAATTGCAATCAAAATATAGCGTAGAAAGTGCTATATATGTATCGCATGAATGGAGTGCAACAGATAAAATTAACCTGACTTATGGCTTACGATTAAGTGCATTTAATGCACTAGGCCCTGGTAATTTTTTTACCTATGATGCAGCAGGTAATGTAAAAGATACGACTGCGTATAGCACTGGACAAAGTGTAAAAACGTATATCAATTTACAGCCTCGTTTTGCCACCATTTTTAAACTCAACGATAAGCAATCTATTAAGTTTTCTTACAGTCGTAACGTACAGAATATTCACTTATTATCTAACGCAACATCTGCAAATCCTACCGATTTATATGTAGGCAGTAGCAACAATATTAAACCAGAAATTGCAGATCAAGTTGCACTTGGTTATTATCAAAATTTTAAAGAAAATACCTACGAATTCTCTGCTGAAATTTATTATAAAGCTTTGCAAAATCAAATTGATTATAAAAATGGTGCTGAGTTAAGAGCCAACGAAAATGTAGAATCACAATTACTATTTGGCAAGGGCAGGGCTTATGGCTTAGAATTATTTTTCAAGAAAAAATATGGTAAATTAAATGGTTGGATTGGCTACACACTATCAAAAGCCGAGCGACAGTTTACGCAAATAAATAGTGGTAATTGGTACAATGCTACACAAGACAGAACACATGAACTATCGGTAGTAGGTATTTATCAAGTCAGTAAAAAATGGACACTTTCTGCCACCTTTGTTTACTACACAGGCAACGCTGTAACCTTCCCAGGCGGTAAGTATAATATTAATGGGCAAACTGTATTTTACTTCACAGAACGCAATGGCTATCGAATGCCTAGCTATCATCGCTTAGATATTGGTGCAACGCTGCAAGGTAAAAAAACTGCCAAAACAGACCGCAGCTGGACATTCTCATTGTACAACGCATATGGTAGAGCAAATGCATTTGCCATAAATTTTCAAGAAGATCCAAATAATGCTGCTAAAACACAAGCGGTACAAACCACTTTGTTTAAAATGGTGCCTTCTGTTACTTACAATTTTAAATTCTAAGTCATGCAAAAAACAAACATTATTTATCGCATACTCATTGTATCAATTGCACTAGCATCTTGCAAAAAAGTAATTAATATCAATATCAATGATGCTACACCACAGCTCGTTATTCAAGGCAATGTTACCAATGTGTCAGGTATTACTACCGTTACAATTAGTAAAAGTATCAACTATTCGCAAGACAATATTTTTCCTACTGTGTCAGGGGCGGTGGTTTCTATAAAAGATAGTACGGTTGGCATCACTGCGCCATTAATTGAAATTGCCTCAGGCACCTACCAAACCAGTGTATTACAAGGTGTACCAGGCCACACTTATTTGCTAAGTGTACAGCTCAATGGTACTACCTACAACGCTAGTAGTACCATGGCTAATCCAGTAGTACTTGATTCTGTTACATTTCAGGTTAATTCAGGTTTTGGGCAAACGCTCATAAACCCAATGCCTAATTTTCAAGACCCCGCAGGTATTAATAATTACTATCAGTTTATACAATCTATCAATAGCAAAATCACTAAAAAAACCTTCGTATTCGATGATCGTTTAAGCGATGGTAGATACGTTTCTAGGCAATTGTTTAACGACAGTGCTTACATACAACCCAAAGATACTGTACAGCTCGAAATGCGTTGTCTTGATAAAAACGTGTACGAATATTTTAAAGAGTTGAGTGGTTTAGACCCTACCAATGGCCAGCCTACATCACCTGCCAATCCTACCAGTAATATCAGTGGTGGGGCGTTGGGTTATTTTAGTGCACATACTACTCAAAAAAAGAAAGCGATTGTGCAGTAAAATATTTATTGGTCAGCTTACCTCAAAGCCCAGCTGCATAGGCGCCGCACACTGCGGCTGTACAATAAAGATGCACTTTTAAGATGCCAATATTTAGTAATAGCTGCTGATAGTCTACTCCTTCTGCCACCAAGTATTGACACTGTTGTACTTCCCTTCAATTACTATTTTATAAAATGTAGATGGGTAGTTTTTAATGTTTAAGGTGCAATGTTTTTGAGCAGATGGCAAAGTGGCTAGCAAGATATAGTTGTCGGTACCACCTTGTTTTTTATTGTTAGTAGTGCTTAACCAAATTTTCACTGTGCCACTTGTATCAAGTGTATGCCATGAGATATCTGCTTTATTTTGATAAATATTTACTACAGGTTGCGCAATGGATGTTTTACCAATTAACGATACTCCATCTAATTCTTTCGCAACAGAATCGGCCATTGAAATATGCAAGTAATTAGCCAAAGTGGGCATAATATCTACAATACCAGGGTTGTAATTATTGGCATACGTATTTAACTTAGTATTACTTACAATCCAAGTATTACGTTGCCTAGCAGATTGTCCACCATGGTTTTGCCCAGTTGTTTCATCTCTGCCATGGTCTGTAGTAATTATCAATAGCCATTTTTCATTATACGTGTTTTTCCGGTATGCAATGGCATCGTCAATAATACCAATCTGCTTGTCTAGTTTTTCAATCGCATCTTGTTGTTCTGGGCTATCGCCAAATTTATGTCCAATATCATCAGTATATTCTAAATATATCCAACTAATATCTGGTGCATTATTTTTAATTGTTGCAGCTGCTTCAGCAATTACTTTTTCGTCTATTTTATGCATATAGGAACCAGCTTTATCATGTGGAAATGCTATTGTATCCAGCTCGTAACCATCAGCCTTAAAGTCTACTTTTAAATGATTAGTAACTGCTAATCCATCTCCAACAAGTTTGGTTCTATTATCTAGCCAACTACTAAATATGCCAATTTTTTTACTTGGATATTGATTTTTAAATAACCTAAAAATGGTAGGGTAGTGATAGTTAGGAGCTTTAATATCATTGCCCCAAACATTGTGTTTATTTACCCAAGTGCCCGTAAGCAAGCTATTATAACCAACTGCAGAAATAGTAGGTGTTTGAGAATAAGTATTTTTATCGCCACCTACATGTGCACGTACATAACTGCCTTTGGCTATAATACGCTTAAGATTTGGCGTATTTGCCTGTTCAATTATATCCGCAGGAATCCCATCGGCAATAATAAATACTGCTTTTTGGCTAAAACCGTATAATATAAAAAATATTGATATCATTGTTAATACCTGTTTCATGAATTTGTTTTTCAGCAAAAATAATTCTACTTAAGGCCATAAATTTTATGTATTAAAATGATAACTATCACTTCACATTCGCTACGTGTTTTTATACGTTACTTAGCTTTTTTAAAATACTTGTATATGCGTTTTGTAAATATGTTGTTAATACTAATGTCACCTTTTTTGTTACTGTCTCAAGTAAAATATTTGCCAAAAACAAAACATAAGTTTATAGTTGTAGCCCATCGAGGCGATCATACCAATGCTTTAGAAAATACCCTGCAAGCTTATCAAAGTGCCATAGATAATGGTGCAGATTATGTTGAGATAGATTTACGTACTACAAAAGATAGTCAATTGGTAATTATGCACGATGCTTCGTTGATGCGAATGACAGGTGTGGCTGCTCAAGTGAAAGATTTAAATTACGATAGTATCAAAACATTGCGTGTTAGAGATACCAACCATCCGGAATGGGGTAGCCAAAATATCCCAACATTTAAAGACGTATTACAGCTTTGTAAAAAGAAAATAAATATTTATTTAGACTTTAAAGAAGCATCGGTGCTACAAGCTT
>JAYWCY010000355.1:0-5610 GCA_043780175.1 Chitinophagales bacterium | reverse complement strand
CCCAATTGCTGATATAACCATTCTATATGTGTTAAGGATGCAAATACAGGTTGATGTGTATGGCCTGTAATTAACAAGGTATTAGGGGTATTAAGCGTCCATTGGTACATCATGGTATTATGTACGGTTTTTAAAGTATCGTTGTTAGATGGCGTGTTTAAATTAATGTGTAAGTAGGCTTGCAATGGTGCCCAAATATTTGATACAAACCACTTACTAAACCAATTACCGTCGCTTTGTACATCGCCCTGATGTCCATGCGTTAAAAAGATATTGGCTTGCTTACCTTTAATAGTTATTTGTAAAACCAAGCCTTCGTAAATAGTAACCGATTGCTGATAAATGCTCTTTAATTGTACCGATGCCAATGGATCATTATCCCAATACAAGTCATGATTACCAAATATTTTAACAAATCGATTTGCTTGCAAAAACAAAGCTTCTTTAGCAAAAGTAGCTGTATTGTGTTCTTTAACTTGCTGAATAGAATTTTCCCATAGCTCTTCACTATCGCCTAGGTTAATGTAGAAGTAGCCTTGCTGATAGTAATACGCCAGTGCTGCTAAATAGTTGCCTTCTGCAATTTCAAAATCATCTGAATCATCGCGTGCACCCTTGTGTTGGTCAGATAAAATAATGAACCGATGGCTTTCATCAAAAGGCATTAATAAACCTTTTTTACTTGGCTGCGCCAATATGTTTTGAAACAAAGCCGTAAGCTGTGTAAATACACGTTCTTGAACAGGCCTGCCATCGTATTGATGTGCAAGCCTTATTACCATAGGCCCTAATACTTGTTGCAGCCATTTACGCATATGGGGTAAGTTGTTGTTGAATCTCAAACCTAGTTAAAACTATTCATACCATTTCAAAACTATCAAGCTTTAAACACTTACTAGACTTCCATAAAAAACCCACTCGTAAAGTGGGTTTTTAAATTTGCTATATCGTTATTAAAAACGACGGTGAGACTGTTGATACATGCGGTTGTAGCCATCACGATCGTTGTAACGTCTGTCGTTATCGTATCTTCTATCATCACGCCTATTATTGCGTTCAAAACGATTATTCTCGTACTGATCATTCGTCGCATAACGGTTATTCTCATAACGGTCATTGTCGTAGCGGTCATTGTAACCGTTGTGGTTATCATTGCCATAACGTTCTGCACTACGTTGATTATTAGCAAAACGATCATCAGTGCGTCTATCAGCATCAGCGTAATTTCGGCTAGCAATCACTGATTGTTGTCTGTTGTTTCCTCTTTGATTATAATTATAATTTTGAGCCGAAACAGAACCAATTGTAGCCATTGCTACTACCATTAATAAAGTAAAATTTTTCATGATTGTTATTTTTAATTGTTTGTTTAATACTTGTAACAATGCCAATAGGATGCCATTATTAAAAAACAATAGTGAAATATGTGTTAATGAAAAATTCAATTACCCAAACTACTTCAACCCTCTAAGGTCTTACTCTTCTCTTATCAATACTACATCATCTACATTACAAAAAGCATTCGCCTTACCCGCTGCCCAAAAGCCTATTTCTACTTTGCCATTTGTTATTACCACATGTTTAATCTCAATTGTTACCCAATTAGCATTAGCACTTATAATAGTGTAGTCTTGTGTATTGCCACCGCTTTTGGCATACATTGTAAGTTGGCTAAAGCCATCACTATTTTTCACTTTAGCAGTTAAGGTATAGTTACCATCTTGTAGTGTTACAAATGGTGTAGAGGTGATGGTTTGAAATATTTGTCTTTTAAAATCTATTTGATCATTGATATGTAAGCTTTTTTCACCTGTTACAAATTGTCTATCATTTACACTATTGAAATAATTTAACTCAGGCGAAGTACTGCTATCAAGTGATACAAGATTACCTTTTAATACAATAGTCGTCCACCCTAACAAGTAAGTTTGTACAGGTTTTGCAGGGCTTGGTATCTTCCTTCTATCGGCTTCAAAACTACCGTTCTTAACATAGTTATTATCAATACCTACTGACCATTCACCAGTTACAGCATTCAGGTTCCAATAACTCAAAGAATTAAAATAAGGTTGTTTGTTGATAAAAGATAAGGGAAACCATTGGTTGTAGCCAAGGCCATTACCTGCAAAATCAGCCCATCTATCGCCGCAGTATAGTACCGTTTCTTGTTGGCTACCTTTTACATTGTAAAAGAACCCTGTTTGTGTTACATGGGCATAATCATCTGCACTGCCAGCCATCACTTGCATATTATTTGTAGGTGTATATGGGCCACGTATATCATCTGCGACTAGGTAATAGGCAAACGAAGCATCCCAACCATAAATATTTGAGGCACACATGTAGTACTTGCCTTGGTACTTAAACAGGCAGTTACCTTCTCTGCTTTCACCTGCATATACTTGGCTACAATCTAGCAAGTTTACCATACCATTTTTTACGCCAATTTCAGATACATATATTTTGTTTCGTCCTTTGCCATAAGAATAAATCAGGTAACTTTTGCCATTATCTGTGTCTGTAAATACGGTTTGATCTCCTGTGTTAGAAGTGCCAATCATATCCATCATGCTTATTTGTTGATGCCATACAAACTGCCCTGTAGGCGCATCGCTTACGGCTATTAATACTTGACTCCCATGCTGCACCACCATGGCATATTTTTGAAGTGCTGCTATATAAGCCACACCTAAACGACCCACCCAAGTCTTACTACCATGCTGCAATAGTTCATCGTTGGTAAGCACATTGTTTTCAAATGTCCAGTTTACCAAATCGTTAGAGCTATAGCAAGTTACTGCTTCAAATGTGGCATGCTCAAATGATACAGTAGGATTACTGCGATACACATCTGCCTCTTTGTAATGCACACCATACCAGTAATAAGTGGGTCGCCCTGTGATAGGGTTGGCAAATTGAAAGATCCCACCACCTTGGCTATTAATACCCTGCCCGTTGCTGGTATACCAAAATGTATCGTTTTTAATATTGCGTGCCTGTGCTATTAAAGAGTTATTGCTAGCTGTAACTAGTGTTATAACTAGCAATAAATAAGCAACCGCATACTGAGAAGCACCTTTATATGTCATGGCTTTAGCTGAGTGATAAGTTGTAAAACTATCGTTTTGCTGTAATACACTATCCTGTAGTAGCCTGATGGTTTGGAATATCATACCTATTAGGTTGTTGATCGCGAACAAACTTCCGAACAGTAGTGTTTTTTAAGAAATCTCATACGTTTACAATTTAAGCCAACACCGTTACCTGCCCAGTGTACATGCTACTTGCCACTTCTCGCCCATCGGCACTAATAAAGCCTAAATAGGTTTCTACCGGCTTGCCTTTAAAGTTTGCAACATTAAGGGTATCTGTTCCTATGCTGCGTGCTGCACCACCTACCACATATAGGCTTTGGTTAGTGCTTTCGCAATACACAACCAGTATGGTAAGGTCGGTAGCTTTTGCCTTGCCTGTACCTGTGTTATCTACCCAAGCATAATTGATGAGGGTACCAGCAGCAGCCGTTACCTTGTGGGCAATGGCATTGGGCAAGTCGCCACGGCTTACCAGTACCATACTATAATCTACTTTGTAGCTTGGGTATAAGCCTACCACCGCATTTTTAAGGTTGTAGCTAAGGGCATTGTTAAAGCCCGTCATTTTTATGGCATAGTTTCTAAAACTATCTGCCAGTAAGCCATTCATGCTGTGCAAAAAAGCCACCATTAACTTAAATTTGGCTTGCTGTTCTTGCTGTGCAGGGGTAGGCATAAAATTGCGTTTAGCTGATTTACTACGCATATAATCTATTCCCTTCCAACTACCACCTACTACTGTGCCTACTTTACCAGAAAAACCACCTAAAATTCCTTTTTGAATAACGCCCATCATTGTTTGTTTTAAACGTTTAATAAAATATTTACTGGCTACTACCATGCTGCTTTTTAACAGCTACTATAGTAATACCTACCCGAAACTAGTCTATCCATTTGGCTAAAAAGGTACTTATCAAGGGCTTACACCCAGTTTGCGCTACCTTAACCTACATTAACATATTCTGATAAACAGTTTATAAAACACTTGATGTCATCCCATTTTTTCATTCACTATTTTTTATATATCAATAAGTATAAAGTCGCCTGTTTATAGGCATTAAATAAGCGGCGTGCAGGTTGCTTTGTTACGCGTACAGACAGCGTTTACCATAGTGTTGCCTTGCATATTAGCAGGCAAGCCCACAAAATATCTCGATAGCAAAGCCTTACCCAATTGGGATATCATTATTAATAAATCAGTACCTCCTCTGTATATTGTTCGATGCATGTTCGGTGTTTACCGAATATGCACCGAAGTAAACAATAAGGAGAAGCGAACAAATTGCGAACAAAGGAAATTACCAATAGGCTGTATTAACCATTTGGGATGGCATTACTACTGAGCGATTTTGTAGCAGGGCAAAACATATCATGTATTAAAGACCTTATATGTGTGAACTTAGGTTTAAACATCAATCTCACCCAATACACTCACGATATCGGCAAAGCTTGGGCGATGTAATACAAAAGGCTGTAAGCACAACGATAATAAAGCTTGTAATACAGTGCTAGCATCAGTCAACTGATTATTAGCGATAGTATTTTGCAATAAGTCTTCTAATAAGTAGCCAAATGCACGTACTTCTATACGTTCAAGTTGCGCAGCCTGTGTAGTGGCAGTATCGTATAAACTAGCTGCGCCAAAATCACCAAAAATTGTGTCATGTTCAGCAGTTATTAATGTGTTGTGCGCATACATATCGCCGTGCATTATACCCCTACTATGCAAGTGTGCCCCTACCGATGCGATGGCCTTGGCAATAGCTAGCACTTGTTCTGTCGTAAAATTGGTATCGGGCGCAAATACATCACGGGTGCAGGTATCAAAACTGGGTGGTAACCCAAAGTTGTAAAACTTAGTTGGTATTAAACCCAAAACCAAGCCTTGTTTTTGTATAGGATGATGATGCAATCTTCCTAATACTGTTACAAGGTGCGCGTGCTGCCCTGCCAAAATACAAGCATGCATTTCGTCTTCAGGATAACCATCACTTGTAACTGCACCTTTAAATACTTTTACGGCTACTTCTTTAGCCTCGTTATTACTAGTTTGCCATAAGGCTTTAGAAATAATGCCAGACGCACCTTCACCCAATTGATGCGTTACGGTTAGGCTTTGCCAATCAATCGCATTCAACAATAAACTATCATCTATTTTTTTACAAAAAGGATTACCAGAAAATGCTAACCACGAGAGTTTAGGCATAGCCAATAACCATTCTGGCAAAGCGGTTAATTGATTGGCTGAAATACGCAGCAATGCTAAGTTTTTACAATTTGCCATCTCTTCTGGCAAGCTCGTAAGTTGGTTACCTGCCACAGGAAATTTCTCTAGTTGCGCGCATTTACCAATACTTTTAGGCAATGCGGTTAAGTTATTATCTGTTAGTATCAGCCAGCGGGTTTGCACTGGTATGGCATCTTCTGCAATATGGTGTAATTGATTGTTCTTAAACCCTATCATGGTAAGGTTTGGGCATTGCGCTAATACCTTAGGAAATATAGTAAATTGATT
>JAYWCY010000354.1:0-9234 GCA_043780175.1 Chitinophagales bacterium | reverse complement strand
CATACCATAGTTAATGGTAGTAATAAGATACAGGCTTCTTCGGAAGAATTACTAGCCGCAGCAATAGCAACCTCGGCTTGTAAAATTTTGCGATCTCATGCTGATAACAATAGATATGATGTAGATACTATTGAGGCTACAATAAAATTATATACCGATAAAAATAATGTAAAAGGTGCTATTGGATTAAGTATATTAATATCTGGCGGTATTAACCAGTATCAAAAAAGAGTACTACAGTATGTGTTAGATACCGAATTGATATATCATTATCTTATGTGTACCTATATCAATACAACAATCACTATTACAAATAAAGCAAAATGGCGGAATGTAATACTAAAAATAATTAATAATTTAAATTGACTGAGTATTTACCTAATATGTCTTAATCATATTGTATAAATGTAGTTTATATGACAATGAGTAAATCTTCATTTGCAAATGCTCGATACCTAGTTAATTTATCAGGCATAGAAATTAAAAAACCTATGAAAATTTTAACAGTCGTTACTAGTATGAATCCTAGGGCTGGGGGTGTGGTACAAGCAGTAAAAAGCTTTAGCACCATATATGCTGATAATGATATTAAAGAAACAATTATTACTACCGATTTTCCAAACGAAGATTTTGTAAAAGCAAATACTAATATTGTAGCATTAGGACGGTTTGAAAATGTTTGGGCTTATTCACCCAACTTAAAGCAGTGGTTAATTGATAATATTGCTAATTATGACATCGTAATATTGCACGGCTTATGGCTTTATAGTAATTATGCTGTATGGAAAGCCCTTGAAAAAGTGAAAAAAAATGGTAATATAAAAATTCCGAAATTGTTTGCCATGCCACATGGCATGTTAGATCCATATTTTCAAAAAGCTAAAGAACGACGCCTAAAAGCTATTCGAAATGTGCTGTATTGGTTTTTTATCGAAAAAAACATTATCAATAATTGCAATAAAATTTTATTTACTTGCAGCGAAGAATTGAGACTAGCAGAAAACACTTTTTATGGCTATAAACCTAAAAAAACAACTAATATTAATTTTGGGATTGATGCTCCACCAGTTTATGAAGAGAGGCAAAAGTTGGCATTCCAAACTATTTGCCCACAAATAATTGGGAAAAAATATATATTATATATTGGACGAATAGATTCAAAAAAAGGGGTTGATTTACTAATTGAAGCGTATGGCTCTATTGTAGAATATTTGCTACGCAATAACTTACATGTACCAGAACTCGTTATTGCTGGCCCTGGTAAAGAATCTGATTATGGTAAACAATTAGCATTGCAAGTGAGAATTAATGAATGGATGAGCGATAGTGTTCATTTCACGGGTATGCTTACTGGCGATAGTAAATGGGGGGCAATGTATGGTTGCGATGCATTTATATTACCAAGCCATCAAGAAAATTTTGGAATAGCTATTGTAGAAGCGCTGGCATGTAGTAAACCTGTTCTAATTTCTAATAAAATTAATATTCATAGCGAAATAGCCTTGGCGAATGCTGGTATTATTAATAGCGATACTATAGAGGGTACTGCAAATAGCTTAATGACTTGGATAAGCTTAACCAGCCAGATTCAAAACATAATGAGTCAAAATGCTTACAAGGCTTATAACCAATATTTTAGTTTAAAAAATACGGAACAGGCAATAATTGAAATACTTGGTGATGCTTAGATATAATGGCTATTTTAAAAACAATAAACCAAAAAAAATGATACTCTTACACATTGCAAGTAATGCTGGCACAGTTATGTTGTTTTTAGGCGTGATTATATATACGTTACTAGCATTTAAAAAACGATAATACTGTGTATGTATTTTAAAGAATGAAATAAGTAATATAATACATAAATACTAAATATTGATATATTTATTAGTACAATACTAAACAACAAGTGCCGCTGTTAGTGCAATTATTTTCCGGAAATTCATTTTGTAAATAATTGGTTTTACTGTTAATCTTTGGCATAATTATAGCCCTCTAGCACATAAAAGTATCATGAAAAAAATAGTAGCTTTCGGAATAATTGCAATGGCATTTATCATGACAGCAAATGCGCAACTTAGAAAAGTACCTGCAACTGTAACAGATGCATTTAAAGAGAAATTTGCTAATGCATCTCAAGTAGAATGGAAGGATCGAATTACCAATTTTGAAGCGACCTTTTTCGTAAATAGTGTAACACATACTGCCAAGTTTACAAAGGAAGGCACAATGATTGAAACGACTGAAACAATGGATTTTCAACAATTATCAACCCAAGTAAAGGACGGTTTTAATAAAAGTAAATATGCTGACTGGGATGTAAAATCAGTCATTATTTTTCAAGAAACTGACAAGCCATTGCTTTACAGAATTACAGCGAAAAATAATGATATCACAAAGCGGTATTTATATTTTGATAAAACAGGTAGATTGGTAAAAGACAGTATGACACTGTAGCAAATAGTTACATAATAAGTACAAGCTACTGGCCTCATTGCAGTAGCTTTTTATTGGAGGTTTTAGATAATATTTAAGGTGTCTAATTGTAGTATTGCTTCTAGTTCTTCTAAGCTATCATATAAATGCTTATACGATGGTATGATGAAGTATTGCACCTGAAATTTATCTTTTATATATGGTGTCTGTAAAACTTCTGACACTTGATAGGGTATTCTTTTTGGGATATTTGAGTGGAGCGAATAATAGGTTTCGCCACTTGAAGATAGAATACCTGCTCCATAAATTTTTAATGCTTCATCTTCTTCAATTAAGCCAAATTCAACCGTGTACCAATAGATTCTACTTACAGATTCAATCGTATCATTATTGTCAATATGCAACAAAGCTATTTGTCCTAATTTCTCTAAAAAACCACAAAAATCTTTATTAGCCAATAACGGTACATGCCCCAAGACATCATGGAACATATCTGGCTCTTCTAAATAGTCTAATGCTTCAATTTTGCGTAGCCAAGTGCTGGCAGGAAATTTTTTTTGTGCCAATAATTCAAAAAAAGAAGCATTGTCAATGAGTCCAGGTACAATCTCTATTTGCCAGCCAGTAATGGCAAGTAAACGTTTATTAACGTCGGTAATTACTGGTATTTTGTCAGCTGAAAAACCACAACTATCCATGCCAGCAATATAGGCCGTAGAGGCGTATAGATGTATTTGATTAATTTGACGTTGGTACAATTCTCGCCACACGTATTGGTCTGCATCTGTATATAATGCATATTCTTGTATCATATTGCAATCGATTTTCAATAAATAAAACAAATCATTGATAAGCAGCTGTTGGATATACACCTTTTTAAACGATGTGTGATTGTCAAAATTATGCTGTTTTTATCATTAGGCTGCTAATATAGTTATCGGTTGTATTAGTTCTTATTTTTGTTGAGTTTTGTAATTAAAACGCTAGATTTTATTGATGAGTATAACAAAAAAACGCAATAATATTTTAAATTGTATTTTATTAGCTAACTGTTAATCATTTTTGAATTGGAATTTTATTATTTTCGACGATATTTAGTTCTATTTTCACCACAAAGAACACAATAGTTTTCAAAAATTGTACAAGCAATTATTGCAACATTTGTGTGTTTTAATTGATTACCCTTTGTGGCAAAGCCTTTAAAAATCTACTGTACAATGACAAAAAAGTTGCTAATTCTTTCGCTGTTCACCATTCACTGTTCACTATTCATTTTTGCCCAAAGCGATCGCTGGCAGCAGCGCATTAAATACAATATTGATGTAAAAATGGATGTGATAACCAACCGTTTTGCTGGGACTGAAAAATTGGAGTACACCAACAATTCGCCTGATACGCTGAACAGGATTTTCCTGCATTTGTATTGGAACGCTTTTCAACCGAATAGTAGCATGGATGTGCGTAGCCGTGAATTGGGTAAAACGTATTTGGGCAAAAATAGAAAAGGGGAGGATCAATACGATTGGGATGACCGCGTAAAAGATAGAATCAGCAAATTAACAGACGCTGAAATTGGGTATCAACATGTAAAAAGCTTAAAAATTAATGGGGTTGAACAAATATTAGTAGAACATGAGACAATATTGGAAGTAAAATTGAGTAAAGCCATATTGCCAAAAAGCAAAACATCGATAGATGTAACTTTTGAAGCACAAGTGCCGCTGCAAGTACGCAGAAGTGGTCGTGATAATGCAGAAGGTGTGCGTTACAGTATGAGCCAATGGTATCCTAAAATGGTAGAATACGATTACCAAGGATGGAATGCTAACCCATATATTGCCCGCGAGTTTTATGGTGTGTGGGGCGATTATGATGTGACTATTAATATTGATAAAACCTATATGGTAGCTGCTACTGGTATTTTGCAAAATGCCAATACCATTGGTTATGGCTTTGAAGCAGCAGGCGTAAAAGTGCCAGTGTATACTGGTAGCAATTTAACTTGGAATTTTAAAGGTGAAAATATTCATGATTTTGTATGGGCTGCCGACCCTCAGTTTAAACATTTAAGCAAAAAAGTACGCCCAGATTTAACCCTCAATGTATTTTACAAAGCAGGCGATTTGGTAACTGATAGTGCCTGGAATAATGTGTTGTGGGCAGCAGAAAAAGTATTGCCTTTTATGGAGAAGAAGTTTGGTAAATATCCTTATCCACAATATTCATTTATACAAGGTGGCGATGGGGGTATGGAATATGCCATGGCTACTTTACTGAAAAATGCAAGTCTTGGTACAGTGTTTCACGAGTGGATGCACAGTTGGTACCAGCATATGTTAGGCACCAATGAAAGTTTATTTGCATGGATGGATGAAGGGTTTACCAGCTTTGCTGAAAGTGAGGTATCTGACTATTATTATACTAATTGGGCGGCACAAACGCCTTATTTAAGTGCTGGCGCAAAAGCTGGTGTTGCAAAAATTATCGAACGTAATAAAGCACAATTGCCTTTGGTACAAGCGCCAAGTTACCAAGGTTATTTTGGCCTTGCCAAAAGCCCTTACGAAGAACCCATGAGCACCCATGCCGACCATTACAATACCAACTATGCTTATGGCAATGATGCTTATAGCAAAGGCGCTACTTTTTTAGGGCAGCTAGGTTATATAGTGGGTGATAGTGTGAGAGATAGAATACTATTAGCTTACTACAATGAGTGGCGGTTTAAACACCCAAATGCCAACGATTTTATACGTGTGGCAGAGAAGGTGAGTGGTATTCAATTACAATGGTACAAAGAGTATTGGATTAATAGCACTAAAACCATTGATTATGCTGTTGGCAATATAGATGTGGTAGATAATAAAACCCAAATAAGCCTAAAACGTGTGGGTAAAATGCCAATGCCGGTAGATGTATTGCTGACGTTTAAAGATGGCAGCCAGGAAATGCATTATATACCAAGCAGTTTAATGTTTGGAGAAAAACCAGCCGAAGATGCTACGTTAAGAACGGTACATACTGAATGGAAATGGACGCATCCTGATTATAGCTTTACCACTAATAGAAGTATTAAAGACTTAAAAAGTATTGAAATAGATCCATCACAGCGCATGGCAGATATTAATAGAACCAATAACAAATTGGTAGTGCCAGAGTAACGTCTGAACGAGGATTTTGTAGGATTTAAGAGATGAATTGGATAAAATAGAGAGCCATGCTTTAAGCATGGCTCTCTATTTATGTGGTAGCTTGTTGTTCTGATTATAACCAATCACCTGACCCGCTTTTCATTGTAAGTCCTCGGCTCGTGCCTGAGCCTGTGGGCTTTCCACTGCAATCCGGGCTGATTTGAGCTACATATTATTAATTGAGCTGCAATAGTATGTTACGAAAACCTGTGTACTATTCATCTAATTTAATCTTCTAAATCCTACAAAATCCCCGTTCAGATATTACACCCAACCCATTCGCTCATACATGTCAAAGCCGTCTTTTAATGCTTGTTCTATTTGCGTCATAATGAAAGGGTCATTCTTTTTAATGTGAAAGCAGGTTTTGCCTTTTAGTAGTTTCTTTAATGCTGGTTGTATAATAGGGGCTTTAGCTTCGGGGCTAGCATAAATGGGGAAGTAATAAAATCCTACAAAGCCTTTTTGTACTAGGCAAGAGGCGAAATACATACCTTCTAATTGTCGCCCAGCAATAGCTATTTTCTTAAAACTCATCACATTGTATTGGCTCGCTTTATTATCACCAGTAGACTTTAAAGTGCCTTTACCATTGTATTGGCTGATCAAGGTTTTAATAGTCTCAAATATTGGTACTAATTCTGGCTGACCAATACTTTTATCAGCGTATTTGATATCTGTAACAAGCTTGGTAGTTTTTGCCATAGCGTTTGTTTTAGTAAACACAAGATACAAATAATTGCTAAAACAAAACAGCCCTGAGATTACTCTCAAGGCCGTAAATTTTAATCTTATAAATCTATCTAATCCTACAAACCCGATAACTATCGGGTCTTAGTTCAGACAATCAAGGTTCAGACAACTATTCCCAAATCTCACCTTTACCATCAATCCAGTTTTTAACCGCTTCTGTGGTAACACTTTTAGGACGCTCTAGCGCAAAACCTAAAGCTCTATCCCAACAAAGGCTAGATAATACGCCTAATGATCGACTTACTGCAAATAATACTGTGTAAAATTCGTATTCAACCAAGCCATAATGCACTAGTAATGCGCCACTGTGTGCATCTACATTAGGCCAAGGGTTTTTAATTTTCCCCAATGATTGTAAAATGGGTGGTACCACTTCATAAATATTCCAAACTGTTTGGCACAATTTATCATCTGGCATATGTTTTTTACCAAATTCCATTTGTGCAGTAAAGCGAGGGTCAGTTTTACGTAATACCGCATGGCCATACCCTGGTACCACTTTACCACCTTCTAATGTTTCTTTTACGTATTGCGCAATTTGCTCTTTAGTAGGCAAATCTGTGTCTAGTTTCTCCTGCATTTCAAATATCCACTTAATCACTTCTTGGTTAGCCAAGCCGTGTAAAGGTCCAGCCAAGCCATTCATACCCGCTGCATAACTTAGGTAAGGATCGCTTAATGCACTACCCACCAAGTGTGTGGTATGGGCAGATACGTTACCACCTTCATGGTCCGCATGAATGGTCATGTATAAGCGCATCAATTCTTTAAAACTTTCATCTTCAAAGCCCATCATATGTGCTAGGTTACCTGCCCAGTCTAGCAAACCATTGGGTTCTATATATTCTTTATTTTTGTATTTTCTACGATATATATAAGCGGCAATACGTGGCAAACGGGCAATTAAGTCCATTGTGTCATCGTAAATAATACTCCAATAATCTTTTTTGTTAATACCTTTGGCATATTCTTTAGCAAAATTGCTTTCTGTTTGCATAGCCATTACACCCACCACGTACATAGTCATTGGGTGTGCGGTTAGTGGCAATGCATCAATAGCTTTAAATACATGTGTTGGCACATGGCTTCTGCGCTGCCATACATTAGAAATATGATGTGCATCTTCATCATTTGGCAAGTCACCCAATAACATTAAGTGAAACAAGCCTTCAGGCAATGGTTCGCCACCATCTGGCGCTTTTGGTAATTTCTCTTGTAATTCTGGTATGGTATAACCTCTAAAACGAATACCTTCTTGCGCATCTAGTAAGCTGGTTTCTGTAACCAAGCCAGTAATGCCACGCATGCCTTGGTAAGCTTGGGCCAAAGTTACTTCACCAATTTTTTTGGTGCCATGCTCTTTTAAAATATTTTTTATTTCCACGTTGGCCGAGTCAGCCTTTTCCTTAAACCTGTCTTTAAGTACACCCATGATTGTTGCTTATTTTTTATAGCGAGTAAAGATTTTTTATTGGTCAGCTCTTGTATCGTGTTTCATCTTCGTTCCGCCTTTGGCGGGCTCTAAGGAACTTTTTGATACGTTTCTCAACGCCGATAAAAGTAACACAACTTAGTAAGCAGAACAAAACATTTACAAAGAAGTTGGGTTAAATAAATATAAAATTAACGCTTTAATTGACGTATACCACCTAAGTTGGTACACGCAAACGTTTTTGTAAAAAATGATGGATGTACTATAAGTTTTATTATTAATTAGTTATACATAAATAGGCGTATTTAAGGATAACTAACGAATATATCGGGTGTTACTTACCATTTTTCTTTTGATAAATCTGGCCAGATAATTTGGTTGTATATGGCTTTTACTTTTGCCATATCTTCTACTGATAAATCAGCGATGGCCGATGCACTAATATTTGAATTAATTTGTTCTGGGTTAGATGCACCAGGAATCACACAACTTACCTCGCTAAACATCAATATCCATTTAAGTGCAATGGCAGATAAGTTGGTTACCTGTGGAAATACCGCTTTAATGGCTTCTACAGCTGCCAAGCCTTTTGTATAATCAATACCAGAAAATGTTTCACCTTTATCAAATGCTTCACCGTTTCTATTAAAGTTTCTGTGGTCGTCTTTACCAAAAGTGGTTGCTGCAGAAAACTTGCCCGTTAATAAACCACTTGCTAGTGGCACACGTACAATAATACCCACGTTTTTACTAGCTGCTTCTGCAAAAAAATGCGCTGATGGTCTTTGTCTCAGCATATTGAAAATGATCTGAACCGTGGTTACATTATCGTATTCAATAGCTTTTGAGGCTTCTTCTATTTTTTCTACGCTTACGCCAAGGTTTAGTATTTTACCTTCTTTTTTCAGATCATTAAACAGGTCAAATATTTCGGGGCGGTTGTAGGTTTCTGTGGGTGGACAATGCAACTGAATTAAATCCAGCGTGTCTAAACCCAGTCTTTTTAGGCTGTCTTCTACAAACTGCCTTAATGCTTTTGGTTGATACAAGGCATCAATATGTGGCGAAAACTGTCTGCCGCATTTAGTAGCTACATACACTCTTTCTTTACAAGTGCGAATAAAATTTCCAATAGCTTTTTCGCTTTCGCCATCGCTGTATACATCTGCTGTATCTATAAAATTAATACCATTATCTATTGATGCATTCAATATGGCATCTGCATTGGCATGATTAAATGTAGTGCCCCATTTGCCACCAATCTGCCAAGTACCTGTGCTTATTTCTGAAATTTCAAAGCCTGTTTTGCCTAGTAATCGTTTTTTCATTCAATGGGTTTTTTGTGTAGCGAAGTTATTGTGCTTTAATTAAAGCATTTACATATTTCTGACTGAATAGTATAGTAGAGATGGGTGAAGTTTT